>DATJCC010000052.1:0-17519 GCA_035514995.1 Microbacteriaceae bacterium | reverse complement strand
CAGGAACCACAACCTCGGTGCCAGTAGTATCATCTTCAGCTGGTTCTGCATTCACAGCCCTTGGCAGCATAGCCTCTGCGGGAAATTGTGTGTCGCCTTCGTCTGGATCGAGACTTTGCTCTCCCTCAATGCCCACTTCGTCAGTGCCAACAAATTCGCCAGTGCCAACAACTTCGTCAGTGCCAGCAGATTCATCAGTGCCAGCAGCACCTTCTGTTTCAGCTTCAGGTTCTGCTGGCTGATGGGGTGCAGAATTTTCTGTTCCGCCTTCAAGAGAAGACTCAACTGTCGCTTTTTCAACTGGAGCTTCGCCGCCAAGCGGGTTCTGTTCTTTCTGATCGGAACCCCCAGAACTTGTGTGTGCACTATACGCATTAGAGCTGTAACCATCGCCACCTGTTGAGGAAGCTTCTGGTAAAGAGTTCTCTTGAGCGAATGCTGCTTGACCAGTGAATGCCCCACTAAATACGAGCATCAAAGCAAATAAAACAGTAAAAATTTTAGTGACCGAGTTAGAGACGGTAATACTCACAGGACTCCTTCAAATAAAGACAGAAAAGTTAGCTTAGGCTTACCTAAATAAACCTAGCACAAGTTAGCTAAGCCTTACCTAACTTTTATCTATTTTTGAAATAATTCATCGATAATTTCTTACAGTATTTAAAACTGTCAAGAAAAGCTGAGATACAAGAAGGTGACTGTTATAAGTTGCGCTCTTTATAGGTTGCGCTCTGCCGCCCATTTTTTAGTATTTTTTAATTCAGCTAGCATCCGCCACAGGCCCAGAGACCACAGCACAAATTGGCTTGCAAGTGCCCACTGAAAAGCACCCATACTGTATGTGTCTGGTGTCCCGGCTCCCTGCAAATCAAGAAGCAAACCAATTACAAATAAAGCTATAAGCGCAGAAATAAAGCCACCCATATTAACAAAACCGGTGGCTAAACCTATCATTCTCCTTGGAGAGTATGATCGTACAATTTCAAAAGCAACCATAGAACCTGGCCCACCAACAATCGTAAACATGATTGCTACTACCACAATCCAAAGCGGTGGCACGCCCGGCCACAAAAAAACCGGAAGCCAAAGGAGTGCGATGGTGGTCGCAAGACCTGCAACAATGTGCACCCGATGGTTGCTAAATCTAGATGTCAACCGGCCAAGTGTGAGACCAGCAATAAGAGAAACAAAAACGGTCGAAGATAGAATCACAGAAGCAGTAACAGGATCAACACCGACACCCCCTACAAGAAAGGGTGTGCCCCATAAGAGAAGTAAAACTGTCATTGCAAAAGGAGGTGTGAAGTGAACCCAAAAAGCCAACCGGATACCTGGAATTCTTAACAACATGCCAAGTCTTTTAAACACTCCCGCGTCATCACTCAGTCCAATCGCACCAATAGCTTTAGTGGTCGAAGGCATTGAAGCCAACCCAAGGGTGCCAGATTCAAGTAGCTTCTCTGCTCGTTGACTTAGCTCCCCTCGTTTACCTATTATGCGCTCCCAAATGGTTCGTGAGCCAGGGCTATCACGCAACACAAATAATCCCAATAAAGTCACGAGCATTCCCGCTGCAGCAACACCCATAAAGCCCGCTGACCAACCAAACTGACCTACCACAAACGCTAAGGGCATCAAAGATATAACCTGCCCTATTGCGCCCATTTGACCTGTCACCTGACCAACCAGCGGTAATTGACGAGCAGGGAACCAATCCGGCAAGATGCGCATCACGCTAATAAAAATTCCTGCGTCTCCAGCCCCCAAAAACATACGAGCCACAACCGCTATCCATACTTCTGAGGTGTATGCCATTGCGATCTGACCAATAAACATGACGGTGCTACCAGCGACCAAAACTATGCTCACACCGAAACGATCAAGTAGCATCCCTACAGGGATTTGCATTCCCGCATACATAACTAGCTGTAAAACAGCAAAAGATGACAAAACCGTCGCTTGTATATCAAAATGTTCCTGCGCTACAAGCCCCAGAGAAGCTAGCGAGGTGCGGTTGACCACCGCGATAACATAAAAAAGCAACGCCACGCCCCACACAAGCCACGGCAAGAATGTAGGGGCGGTCCGGCCTTGCTTCATTTTAAGACCCTAGGTCTTTGAGTCGCTCTTCTTCGTCAGTTTGAATGCACGACTCGATAACCGCATCGAGTGCGCCGTTCATAACATGATCGAGGTTGTAAGCTTTAAAACCAGTGCGGTGATCGGCAATTCTGTTTTCCGGAAAATTGTATGTGCGAATACGCTCGCTGCGATCCATTGTGCGAATCTGCCCGGCACGGTGTGCGCTGGCTTCTGCCGCGGCTTCTTCTTGTTGCCTTGCGAGCAGTCTGGCGCGCAAAACTCTCATACCAGCTTCACGGTTTTGTAGTTGACTCTTTTCGTTTTGCATTGCAACGACGATGCCAGTTGGAATGTGGGTTATGCGCACTGCGGAGTCGGTTGTGTTTACTGACTGTCCGCCGGGACCGCTGGAACGGTAAACATCGACTTTGAGATCGTTTTGACTGATCTCAACCTCTTCTGGTTCGTCTGCCTCAGGATAAACCAGCACACCGGTGGTCGATGTGTGGATGCGCCCCTGAGATTCGGTCACAGGAACTCTTTGGACACGGTGCACACCACCTTCGTACTTTAGATGAGCCCAGACTCCTTGAGAGGGATCGGTAGCGTTCGACTTGATCGCTATCTGCACGTTTTTGTAACCACCAAGATCGTTTTCATCTTTTTCAAGAATCTCGGTTTTCCACCCTTTAGTCTCTGCGTAGTGCATGTACATACGCAACAGGTCTGCGCCGAATAGCGCTGACTCTGCACCACCTTCGCCTCCCTTAATTTCAAGGATGACATCACGAGCATCATCAGGATCGCGTGGAATCAACAGCCGGCGCAAATGTTCCTGTGCCTGAGCAAGGGACTCCTCTAAACCAGGCACCTCTTCGGCAAACATTTCATCTTCTTTAGCTAACTCGCGCGCAGCTTCGAGGTCATCTTGTAGATGCAGCCAGTTTTCGTAGGCAGCCTTGATTTTTGATAGTTCAGCATACCTTCTATTGACTTTTTTGGCGCGCGAAGCGTCAGCATGCAGGGCAGGATCAGCGAGCTGCTCCTGCAGATCAGCATGCTCCTCCAGGAGCCCCTCTACCTGTTCAAACATTCTTATACCAAACCTTGAGTCTTTTGCATCAGCATCAAAAACTCTACGTTAGAAGATGTTTCTTTCAGCTTTGCTAGTACTAGTTCTGCTGCCTGCTCTTCGGTGAGATTACCGAGCGCACGACGAAGCTTCCACGTAATGCGCACTTCTTCTGGACTCAGTAACATCTCTTCACGTCTAGTTGATGATGCGTTCAAGTTTACGGCAGGAAAAATACGACGGTCGGCGAGCTGACGTGACAAACGCAGTTCCATGTTGCCGGTTCCTTTAAATTCTTCAAAAATAACTTCGTCTGCTTTTGAGCCGGTTTCAACCAGTGCTGTTGCGAGAATAGTTAAAGATCCGCCATTTTCAATGTTGCGAGCCGCTCCAAAGAACCTTTTCGGTGGGTATAAAGCAGCTGCATCAACACCGCCGGTCAGCACGCGCCCTGAAGTTGGTGACGAAAGATTGTATGCACGACCAAGACGTGTAATGGAATCGAGCAGAACAACGACATCATGGCCAAGCTCTACGAGTCTTTTTGCTCGCTCAATCGCAAGCTCAGCAACTGTCGTGTGGTCTTCTGCAGGCCTATCAAAAGTAGAGGCAACAACCTCTCCCTTAACCGTGCGTTGCATATCAGTGACTTCTTCTGGGCGCTCATCTACCAATACGACCATGAGATGCACCTCTGGATTGTTTTCAGCTATTGCATTTGCAATCTGTTGCAGCACAATCGTTTTGCCTGCTTTGGGTGGGGCAACAATTAATCCTCTCTGCCCCTTACCTATTGGAGAAATAAGATCAATCATGCGCTGAGTCACCTTCTCAGGGGTGGTTTCTAGCCGCAGTCTGTCTTGTGTGTAGAGAGGAGTGAGATCGGCAAAATCGACTCTCTTCATATCTTCTGTTAATGGCTGACCATTAACGGTCTCAATTTTTACGATTGCGTTATATTTTTGCCGGCCGCCGCCTTCACCTTCTAGAGGTTTGCGGATCGCACCAACGATGGCGTCGCCCTTGCGCAGACCATACTTTTTAATCTGACTGAGTGAAACATACACATCACTAGCACCTGCAAGATAACCCGTGGTGCGCACAAAAGCGTAGTTATCAAGCACATCGAGAATGCCTGCTATCGGTAAAAGCACGTCATCTTCTGTTAGCTCTGGATCTAACAGATCATCATTGTGTTGTGTGCGCCGTTTGCGATCGCGCTGCCGTGTGCGGGTGCTCCGAGCAGACTGCGAGTCTTGGGAATCGGAAGACTTCGCCTGGTCATCACCAGAGTCACTCGCTCCAGAAGTTTTTTGATCTTTAGCACTTTGTTCTTTAGAACCTTGATCTTTTGAACTTTGATCTTTCGAGCTCTGCCGACCACGATTTGATTTTTGTTGTTTGTGGCCAGCTGACTCTTCTTGTTCAGAATCAGCAGTGGTTTTAGTAGCCTCGTCTTTATCTTTTGCAGATGAGGCCTTCGCCGACGCCGATCTCGATGTCTTTCTTCTTGCGCCAGCTTTAGTAGCGGGAGCCTGTGACTCTGTATCTGATTCGTCACCAGATTTTTCTGATTCACCTGTTTTAGAGTCGTCGGTCTTCTTGGCTTCTTTTTTAGAATCGTCACTGCGTTTGTTATCTTCACTAGAAGCGGTGGTCTTCGTGGAGCGTTTGCGCGGCTGACGCTTCGGAGCTTCAGATTCACTTTCGCTCTTAGCAACGTCGGCTTCGACACCGCCGCTATCAGTTTCAGCTTGGCTCTTTTCAGCGACAGTTATTTCAGCGTTGCTTTGCGCTTCTGCGTCTTTTTCACCACCGGCAACTTCTTTACTGGCCAATTCTTTACTGGGTGATTCTTTACTGGGTGATTCTTTGCTAGCTGTTGGTTTAGAGGTAGCTCGTCTTGCACGCCCACGCGCAGGTGCGCTCTTAACATCTTCTGCAGGGGTCGAAACGCCAGCATCTGAAGTTTCAGCAGGTGTGGCTTCAGCAGCTGTGGCTTTGGCGGAGGAAGATACAGGCTCTGATTTAGCAACAACTGCTACCTCAGCTGCGCTTGTGTCGGGCTCCGCTAATTTCTTGCGTGTAGCGCGTCGCACAGTTTTCTTTGGCTCCGACTCTGTTGCTACAGCAGGCGTCTCTGCGACTGCAGACTGCTGTACTTCTGCAGGAGCCTGTGCTTCTGCAGCACCTTCTGCAGGCGATATAGCTACTTCAGGTGCAGCTTTTTTGCGAGTTGTCCGAGCCGTTTTAGGTGCTTCGGGCTCATTGCTCACGTTCTCAGCATCTGAGACAGTTGCAGCAGACGCTTGTTGCTCGTTTGTGTTTACGTCGTTGGAGATTTGCTCCACGTTTAATCCTTTCGGGAAATTTTCTGTGGCAGGCGAGATACGCGTATTTTCAGCCACAATATTCACACGCACTAGTACGTATGAGGTGAACACCAAGTAACGAAACGCTACCTAACGGTGTGGGAAGATCTCATTCGCCAATATTTGACGATTAAAGAGAGACCTCTTCTACTGTAGCACCCAAAATGTCAACCGCAAGTAACATTCGCTCCCAGTTTGGTTCGTATGATTCTGCAATTGCAGCGGCTTCGAGCCTCTCTTTAGGGCCATTAGCGAGCACTAGAACCGCGGGACCCGCACCTGAAACAACCGCTGCGTGACCATTTTCACGCAAAGCACTAATCAGATTCCTTGTGGTGGGCATAGCCTCGGCACGGTAATCCTGATGCAAACGATCTTCAGTGGCCTGTTCTAAAAGCTCAGGGCTCTGCGTAAGTGCTGCCACTAAAAGAGCAGATCTTGAAAGATTAAAAATTGCGTCTTCTGTGGGCACATGCGCAGGCTGTAGGCTGCGCGCCAATTCAGTAGACATTGTAAATTCGGGCACAATCACAAGCGGCGAAACGCCTCTGTGCACACTCAAACGTTTCGACCTGGGGCCGTTGGGTGTTGTCCATGCGATAGTTAAGCCACCAAAAAGAGCTGGAGCCACGTTGTCCGGGTGCCCTTCCAAATCTGTAGCAAAACCCAAAAGTTCATCTTCACTAAGATCAACTTCACCCTCTAGCAGTCCTTTCGCGGCCATTACACCCGCGACTATGGCAGACCCTGAAGATCCCATACCCCGCCCGTGTGGAATCCGGTTAACAGCACGTAACATGAGACCAGGCATTTTTTTGCCCACCTTCTCATACACGTGTTGAATCGCTTTAACAATCAGGTTTGTGTCATCTGTGGGCACATCACCAGAGCCAACTCCTTCAACAGAGATTGTCACTCCGCTACTTGTTGTCTCCGTTACCCAAAGATCATTACCAAGAGATAGCGCGATGCCCATCGTGTCAAACCCCGGACCCAGATTAGCGCTGGTTGCCGGAACTCTTACTCTTAGCGTGCGGCCGCTTTCGTTATCGGTCATTAGTTACCCTCTACCCTTATGAAGCTTTGCACTGAGTTTACGACGTCACTGGCGGCTAAGGCTTTAACCATTGCCGCGAGCTGGGCTTCTCGAGCGGCGTGAGTTCCGATAACAAGAGTCGCAGTCTGTGCTACTGCATGTAGTGGATCTATTTCATAAAGCGGATCCCATTTTAACTGAGTCTGTTCAACGCTTGCCGCGCTCACACCGTTTTCAGCTAGTATTCCCGCAACTGTTGCCAAGACACCTGGAGCATCTGACACTTCAAGCATGATGAGATATTTCGTTTTAATCTCTTCAATGGGCAGAATAGGTAGCTCAGCGTGCGATGATATTTGGATTCCTGGGCCACCAACAATGTGTCGTTTCGCTGTAGACACAAGATCTCCCATAACTGCTGAAGCAGTTTCTACTCCACCAGCTCCAGCACCATAAAACATGAGCTCGCCCGCGGCTTCAGCTTCTACAAAGACCGCGTTTTTGGCTTCATAGACCGCTGCAAGCGGATGCTCACGTGCTATCAGAGCGGGATAAACTCTTGCAGAAACCCCTTCGGTGCCATCGCTTGCTTGCACCCTTTCGGCAATTGCCAATAATTTGATGACAAAACCTGCCTGTTTAGCAGCGTCAATATGATCAGCGGTGATGTGGGTTATGCCTTCGCGGTAAACCTTATCTACAGGAACTTCGGTATGAAAAGCGATGCTAGCGAGAATTGTTGCTTTTTGAGCAGCATCGTACCCCTCAACGTCTAATGACGGGTCGGCTTCTAAAAACCCAAGATCTGAGGCGACTTTTGCAGCCGCTTCTGCAGTGTCGCCGAAACGATCCATCCGGTCAAGAATATAGTTGGTTGAACCGTTGACTATACCTAGCACTCGGGTTATGTGATCACCGGCTAAGCTTTCGCGAAGTGGCCGTAGAATCGGGATCGCGCCAGCAACGGCCGCTTCATACGTAAGTTGAGCGCCCACTCGCTCCGCAGCTTCAGTTAGCTCTTGACCGTGCTCTGCGATAAGTGCTTTGTTTGCTGTGACAACGTCTGCACCCGACTCGATAGCCTTCAGAATCAGGGTACGCGCCGGTTCAATGCCGCCCATCAGTTCAACAACGATGTCGGCTCCTAAAACTAGCGACTCGGCGTCGGTTGTGAGGAGCTCCTGTGGCAGGTCTATATCCCTTTTAGCGTGTATATCACGCACCGCAATGCCTGCAATTGAGAGGTTTGCACCGATACGTGCAGCAAGCTCATCTCCACCTTCAAGGATGAGTCTTGCTACTTGCGAACCGACCGATCCTGCTCCGAGTATCGCGACCCTAAGGTCTCTGTAACCCTTCACTTTGACTCCTGTTTCTTTTGTTTATTTCACACTTAAGCAGATAAACCAATAGCGCTTAATCAGCACTTGTATGGTTGATAGTTTCTGCGTCGGTTATGCTTTGAGCTATAAGTTCTTCTTCTCTTTGGCCCCTAACTATGAGCCTCGAGACACCATCTTTAACCGCAACCATGGGTGGTCTTGGCAGGTAGTTATAATTACTTGAAAGTGACCAGCAGTATGCTCCGGTTGCTGCAACTGCGACAAGATCGCCCGGGCAAATATCGGCTGGGAGCAAACCTCTATCGACTACAATGTCGCCTGATTCACAGTGTTTACCAACGACTCTCGCAAGAGCGGGGGCAGCTTCACTGCGTCGGTTAGCTAGCCGCGCCTCATACTGCGCTCCGTAGAGAGCGGGTCTGGCGTTATCGCTCATTCCACCGTCAACGCTCACATAGAGTCGCGTGTCGAAGCTTTCTTCTATGCTTTCTTCTGCCGAGTCAGAACCAGCAAGCTCCACCTTCTTGGTAGTGCCCACCTCATAAAGAGTTATGCCAGCGGGCCCAGTTATAGATCTGCCGGGTTCAAATGCCAGTTTTGGTATAGGAATCTTAAATTCGGCGCAAGCCTTCGCAACGGAATCAGTTATGTCGCGCGCCACTTCGGCGATGTCTGGCACCTGTGAAGCTTCGTCACTCGTATATGCAATACCGTATCCACCGCCTAGGTTCAGTTCAGCAATAGCTCCGCCCTCGGCTAGCTCACCGTAAATGCTTAGCAACCGTCTGGCAGACTCTTCAAAGCCTTCGGTTGCAAAGATTTGCGACCCTATATGGCAGTGCAGACCAATAAATTCCAAAGACTTATGGTTGCGCATAGCCTTTACAATCTCAGGAGCACGTTTTAGCGGTAACCCAAATTTTTGATCTTCGTGACTTGTAGCTAGATAGTCGTGCGTGCTCGCGTGCACGCCCGAATTCACTCGCAAACGCACTTTTTGGCGCACACCGGCTGCTTTGGCAGCCTCGGCAACACGATCTATTTCTTGCTCGCTGTCAATCACAATTGTGCCGACACCAGCCTCAACCGCACGCTCAATTTCTGCAACAGATTTATTGTTACCGTGCAAGCCTATGCGCGCCGGATCGACCCCTGCTGCGAGCGCAACCTGTAGTTCCCCTCCTGTAGCTACGTCAATACTTAAACCTTCTTCGGTAATCCATTGCGCAACGGCTATGTTGAGAAGCGCCTTGCTGGCGTAGTAAACGCTGGCTGTTGTGCCTATGCGCTCAGCTTCGCTCTCAAAAACTTCTCTCATCTTACGGGCGCGCTCGCGCACTTCTGGCTCATCTACTATATAGAGAGGTGTGCCATATGTCGCTGCTAGCGTGCTTGCTTTAATGCCCTGCAGTTTAAGTTCGCCACAGTTACTTCCTCGTCTAGCTGTCGATGGAAAAACCTGTTGATTGACACTCTGGTAGTCAGGGTTTTTTTCTTTGTTATTTGCACTTTGGCTTGCTGATGACAAAGTTGAGGTCTTTCTTAGGGCTTTGATTAGTTCGGGCTTTGATTAGTTGGGGCTTCTGTGTAGTTCGGCTTTTAAACAGTTCGGGCTTTTGAGTAGTTCTTAGGCGAGCGAGCCTGGATTGACTCCTGAAGCGTCGGGTTAGACACCACGATAACCCACTTATTCTACCAAAAACGGTATTCTTATATCTGCTTAGCAGTGACCAAGCTCTTGTAGCGACTCATTAATTACTATTTGCGGATCAACACCGACAAGCACGGTCAGTTTATTTGCTGTCGACAGGTTGATTTCTTCGACAACCATGCCCTTTGGTATCTTGTCTGCTACACAAATATCAAAACCTTCAGCAAATTTTTGTAAAGGCTCAAATTCGGGCAGCTGATCAACAGTCAAGTTCAAAATCCCAGCCGCCTCAACCCCTACAGGTGTTATGTGGATTTGGCCGTCTCTTGCTTCAGGGGTGAAACCAATTTTGATCGTAATTTTTTGGCCTAAAAAGTTTATGGAGTTGGCAATTTTTAGCTGTTCACCTTCCAACTCGACTTCTTGCCCAACTCCCTTGCTTAGCACCCGCGCAACCTCGCTTAGCTCTTCAGCAGTAAAAGTTGCTCCAACTTGAGCATCAACAAACTCACTCTTTTGTGGATTTGCAGGCACCGATGCTGCACTCGCAAAAAGGGTTGCGCGCATGCCGTCACTTAGGGGCGCATCGGGCACGGTAACTTGCACATTTTTGAAACTGCCACTCAAATATTGTGTGGTCAGCCAGGGTTGCAGCTCCACCTCGACAGGATGGTCAGCCGATAGACTCAAAAACTCTTGCGCTTGCTCTTTAAATCTTTCTGGAACAACTTTGCGCAGAGTCATCTCAGTTATCAAAAACCCAACAACCACGAGCACCGCCACTACGGCCAATGCCAAAATAAGCTTTGTGATCCGCCTCATAAAATCACATTCTTTCTGGTGCGCTCACACCCAGCAGTTCAAGACCGTTGCGAATAACGATTCCTGTTGCATCATTCAGCCATAACCTGGTGCGGTGCAAATCTTCGACCGATGCCTCTCCTAGCGGGATGACGCGGCACTGATCGTACCAACGGTTGAATGAAGCGGCGAGCTCTTCAAGATAGCGAGCTACTCTGTGTGGTTCTCGCAACTCTGCTGACCAGGCCACTATGCGTGGGTATTCTTGTAGTTTTCCAAGCAGATCATTTTCTGTGTCGTGTGTGAGCAGTTCAGGTTTGAATGCGCTTCTGTCAACGCCTGCCAGAATTGCGTTGCGAGCAACCGCGCTTGTTCTAGCGTGAGCATACTGCACATAAAACACCGGGTTGTCGTTGGTGCGGCTTCGAAGCTTTTCGCCATCGAGCGACAGCGGGGAGTCTGCCGGATACCTCGATAGCCAATACCGCATGGCATCTGAGCCGAGCCACTCGAGCAGATCGTCAAGCTCGATAACATTCCCGGCGCGTTTTGATAGTCGCGCTCCATTCAAATTGACAAGCTGCCCAATAAGCACAGAAATGTCTTTTTCTGGGTCGTCACCGGCGGCCCCCGCTACTGCTTTTAGACGCCCCACATATCCGTGGTGGTCTGCACCTAATAGATAGATTTTTTCGGTAAAACCACGGTCCATCTTCGAAAGGTAGTAGGCAGCGTCGGCCGCAAAGTAAGTAAATATTCCGTTTCCACGAGTAAAAACCCGATCTTTATCGTCACCAAAAGCGGTCGTGCGCACCCACACAGCGCCATCTTCGTCATAGACGTGACCCTGTTCGCGCAAACGATCCATCGCTTTTTCGATGTCGCTTTGCTCTCCCGCAGCTTTTGGAACATGCATTGTGCGTTCTGAAAAGAAAACATCAAAGTGCACATTGAAACTTTCAAGCGATTTTTTAATTTCTGCTAACTGTATTTGGTAGGCGAATTCTTGAGCTTGAGCTAATGCTTCATCTCTTGGTAGATCTTTTAAGTTAGGGATTTCTGCGCTGACCTTGGCCCCTAATTCTCGAATGTATGCACCGGGGTAGGCGTCTTCTGGTGCTGGCTCGCCAAGAGCGGCCGCAAGCACTGAGCGACCGAATTTTTCCATTTGCGCGCCAGCATCATTGACGTAATATTCGTTTGTTACTTCTGCCCCTGCGGCACGTAAAACTCTTGATATGGAGTCACCTAAGGCGGCCCAACGTGTGTGACCAAGATGAAGCGGACCGGTCGGGTTGGCAGACACAAACTCCATGTTGATGCGTTGTCCTTTAAGAGCTTCACCCTTACCGTATTCTGCACCGGCTTCTACTATTCTTCGCGCAGTTTCTCCTGCGCTTGCGACATCAAAAGTGATGTTGATAAACCCAGGTCCTGCAACCTCTGCTTTAGCAATGCCTTCCAAAGCAACGACACGATCGGCGATTTCAGTCGCTAGTTCACGCGGGTTTGTGCCCACCTTCTTTGCAAACTTCATCGCAATATTAGAAGCCCAATCCCCGTGCTCACGATTTTTTGGTCGTTCTAAAGCAACATCAGATTCAGACACTTTGATTTCGGGTGCTCTAGCTGAAATTATTTCAGTCAGTATTGGTAATAGTTGGCTTGAAAGTTCTTGAGGAGTCACAGCAACCTATTCTACTTGGTCAGTGTCTGTGCCATAGATTAACGCTCGACTTCATGATTTGCGATAAGCTTAAAAAGTTGCCTCCGTAGCTCAGGGGATAGAGCGCCGGTTTCCGGTACCGTAGGCCGCAGGTTCGAATCCTGCCGGGGGCACCAATTTCGAAATATCAAACATCAGTGCCTCGCACAGCGTAAAACGCTATGTTCCTTCCGCATCTTAATCACCACATTGCTAACCGGATTGCTCATTCCCATTGTGCGGAGAGACGCTTAAGTTTGTGTTTGCGCCAAAGCCACATTGTAGCTAGCACTGGCCAAAATAGGGGAGACAGTGCTCCGGTGATGGTGAGTTCATCGTGCCATCTGCTGTCTAGAGAACTCGATGGTGAGATGGTTATTTCGTGATGCCATCCTTTTAAAAGCGCTAACGGACCTGAAGTGGGCTTTCCTGCATCAACCATAGTTCTTGCGGACCCTGTTGCGAGTGACGAAATTTTGTCTTCAATCTTTATAGTTTGAGAACCCACAGGTATCAGACCAAACAATCGCATAGACACAGACACGGTGTCCCCTGATTCAAATCTGTTGGGAAAATCATCAACCGCGACCATTCTAATTAACGGTGAGTAGAGCTGCGCTGCAACCTTCGGCGAATGAAGGGCGTCCCAAGCCGCGTCTGTTGAACAGTCGAGCTTGAAGTCAATACTGATGTGCACTTTTCCATTCTCGCACGTAGTCATGGCTCGCATACTCTTTAAACTCGTAACTTTATCAAGAGTTAAAGCTTTCGAAGTTCATTAAAGACCTGGTCTTAACCTGGCTTGAACATTCTTAGCGGAATAACCCAAATCCGTCATTGTCGTTGAGTTTATGAACCACAATGCTTAGTCTTGAAGAATCATAGAAGATTAGGAATGGTCGTCAAATGTTGAAACATAAACTTTTTGGTGTCTTGAGTCTGTTCGCGATTTCAGCTCTCACACTGACTGCCTGCGCTCCAGAATCAGCTGGTGGGTCAGCAAGTAGTACAACTGCGAGCGCATCTGAAGCTGGCTCCGAGAACACAGCTGGTAGCAACTCTGCACCTGATGAAGACAAACAGACTACAGAGGAGCAGCCCGCTGAGGTGAAAGCTGACCCCAGAGACTGTTTAGTTGGTGATTGGCACATAAGCGAAGCTGAGCTTCAAAAGTTTTATGACACCGTGAACGTGTCAGAAGCTACTTTTACGGTTAAAGGCGACATGGGTCTTTCTTTCACTGCTGACGAATACGAATTTCAACCTGACTTCACTTTCACTCTCGACATATCTGGAATAGAAGGAGTCGGTGAAATCGTTGGCTTAGTTCAAGGATCGTATACCGCAACCGAAGAAATCTTAACCACGGAATACGAAAATGCTGACCAGGTTGATTTCATCATCACCGTTATGGGTCAAGAGTTTGATGGTAAAGAGATCAATGATTCATTCTTGAGCATGTTTGCGATTAACGAAGCTCCGTATGAGTGTGTAGACAACACTCTAACCCTCGGGTACCAAGACGTGACCGGTCAGCCCGTTGTACCGGTTGTTTATGAGCGCCGCTAACTTTCATGAACACACCTGCAAAAGAGCAGAGCACCCGACGTAAGTTCGCCGCAAAATATAGATACCGCAAAACAGGTGTCTGGTTGCTTATCATTGGATTGCTTTTTTTGCTTGGGTCACTCGGCGGCGGCGATGAAATCATTCTCTCGTTACTCATCGGTGTCACCGGCACCGTTCTCGGTATTTATTTTTTGAGAGGTCAGGGTGAACATCCAAAAGTTACAGAGAGACGGCTCGCTGCCGAACAACACCAAGCTGCAGTTGTTAAACACAGCATTGACCAGGCGGTCTGGAATTTACAACAAAACTCTCAGGGAGCTCTCGGTCTAATCGCTTACCGAAATTTCGAGGCTACCCTCCAACATTATTATCCACACGATTTTGAAAATCAGAAATATCATATTTTAAGTCAAATCAGCTTCGACATAAATAAAATAGTTTCTCCTCTTATTGGCGTTATTTACACTTCAGATAATCAAGCTCTTGAGGTTTTTGAAGACTGGCTGATAATCGGCCAACATGGCTATGACGTAGATGAAACGACATACGCTGAAATCCACGAATCTAGAAACTATGAGACAGCCCAAACAACCGTGATGTTGACGTTTGCGAGCAGAAGATGGTCTTTTTCTGTGCCTATCGATCAAGCAAATGTGTCTGACGCTCGGCGGATCATTGCCCAGTTTCACGCGTTTTCAAGAACTTTACAGTCGCGAGGAGCTAGCGTTTCTGATATTCAATCATTAGTTGACCAAATTTTAGCTAACACCGGTAAATCTCCAGCCGAAAAATTAGAGCAGCTAGACGATCTTCGGTATAAGAGACTTTTGAGTGACCAAGAATTCGCGGACTCTAAAAAACGAATTTTGAATATTTAAACACTGCCTGCTAAAGAACTGCCTGCTAAAGAAAGGCTCCCATGCCAAAATACGTGATCGCGATTGATCAAGGAACCACGTCTAGCCGTGCCATCATTTTCGATCACTCCGGATCAATAGTGTCTCTTGGGCAAAAAGAGCACGAACAAATACTTCCGCAAGCTGGTTGGGTGGAACATGACCCGACTCAAATTTGGCAGAACGTACAAGAGGTAATCGGTATCGCTTTGGGTCGTGCTGATCTCACCCGTCACGACATAGCCGCAGTTGGCATCACCAATCAGCGTGAAACAACCGTCGTTTGGAATCGTCACACTGGCGTTCCCGTATATAACGCGATCGTTTGGCAAGACACCCGCACACAAAATATTGTTGATCGTTTGGCAGACGGTTTCGGCAAAGACCGTTTCAAATCTATAACTGGGCTACCTCTTGCGACATATTTTTCTGCCACAAAAATAACTTGGATACTAGAAAATGTTGCTGGAGCCCGCGATTCAGCACTGGCTGGCGATCTCATGTTTGGAACAACCGACTCGTGGGTTTTGTGGAACCTAACTGGCGGGGTTGATGGTGGTGTTCATGCCACTGATGTAACTAACGCTTCCCGCACAATGTTTATGGATTTAGAAACACTTCAATGGCGTGAAGATATTCTTGAGGTATTTGGTGTTCCCAAGTCGATGATGCCAGAAATTAAGTCGTCTTCAGAGGTTTATGGAACTGCCGAAGATTCTTCTTTACTGCGAGAGACACCAATAGCTGGGATTCTTGGAGATCAACAAGCGGCCACTTTCGGACAAGCTGCTTTTAGCAGCGGAGAGTCTAAAAACACGTACGGCACTGGTTGTTTCTTGATCTTCAACACCGGCGCAAAAATAGTGCACTCAAAAAACGGTTTGTTAACGACAGTTGCTTATCAACTGGGAAATAGCAAGCCCGTATATGCTTTAGAGGGTTCTATTGCTGTTGCTGGGTCGCTAATTCAGTGGTTGCGAGACCAGCTTGAAATTATTACCCATGCTGGCGAAGTAGAACCTCTAGCTTCTACCGTTCCCGACAATGGCGGAGTTTATGTAGTGCCAGCCTTTTCTGGTTTGTATGCCCCCTACTGGCGACCAGATGCGCGAGGAGCAATCGTTGGTTTAACTCGTTTTGCAAACAAAGCGCACTTCGCAAGGGCAGCCCTAGAAGCGGTCGCTTTTCAAACAAGAGATGTTTTAGATGCTGTTAATGCAGATGCCGGCTTCCAGCTTTCAGAGCTAAAAGTTGATGGTGGCATGGTCTCAAACAATTTATTAATGCAGTTTCAGGCTGACATCTTGGGTGTGCCTGTTGTGCGACCAGTTATCACCGAAACAACCGCGTTGGGTGCCGCTTACGCTGCAGGGCTAGCTGTTGGTTTTTGGGAAGGGCTCGAAGATCTATCTGCGAATTGGCGAGAAGATACCCAGTGGCTACCTCAAACGGACCATGTTGAGCGTAGTAAACGAATGAAAATGTGGCATAAAGCTGTCAGCAAATCGATGGACTGGATCGATGAGGACTAATATTATCGAATCAGACTGGTTTAATTAGGTGGGGTGGAAATGAATCGAACCCAGACAAGACAAGAACTCGCAGACAAGATCCGTAATGAGCATGTAAAAAGTAGCAGGAGATTTAAACTCACCACCATGCTTTTTGTGCTCTTTGGAGTTTTGGCCTGTGTAGTTGTTCTAGTGTGGATTCAGATACAACCCGAGGATAGTGATGAAGTCACAAAGCCGAACAATGCTACAGAAAGTTACGGTTTCAAGCTAACTAAAGAAGTTTTGGCAGGTGCGGAAGAGCTCGAAGATGGTGATGCAAATGCGGCAGATGTGTTGCTGTATGAAGATTTTTTGTGTGACTCCTGCAAAGTTTTTCACGAAGAAACAGGTTCCTACCTCATCGAACTTGTTGAGCAGGGCAAAATCAATTTAACTTTTCAGCCCTTCACATTCCTTTTAACCCAGTCGACAGATGAATACTCACAACGAGCCTCCAATGCAGCTGTTTGTGTTGCCGATAATGCAGGAGTTTTAGCGTATTCCAAAATGCATGATTTACTTCTAAAAAACCAACCGAAACAGGGTGGTGCCGGTTTAAGCGACGAACAACTAATCGAGTTTGCGGTTGAATCTGGAGCAAGTGAATCCTCCGAATGTATAAAAAATCGTAGCTTCGACACGTGGGTTAAAGAAGCGATGCAGGCAGGTTTAAAAGCCGATGTAAGTTCCACGCCCACTGTAAGAGTCAACGGTTTGAACGTGGTCAAAAAGATAGATGGGAAGGAACTAATGCCAGGAATCGATGAAATTGATTTCGCTTTAGACATAACGAATTAGCCTTCGAAATACGATCTTCCGAAAGACAGCGCTTTGACAAAAAAAGACATCCAGAATGGTTCCTCGGAATCCTCAAATTTTTCATGGGATACCGCTCGTGAGAGTGCACCGAAAAGACCAGATTTTATAAGTTCTGTAGATGAAGAACCAATCATTTCGCGACCAAAAATTGTTTGGGTCACTTTTTCTTTGATTGTCATTTCAACTCTTCTTTTTTGGGTTGTAACAGCTATCGCAGCCTTAAACTTTGAGGATCTTCAAAAAACACTGGTTGATGTCATGCCAGATGATCTGAAAGAAGACTACGAAGAGGAAGATGCGACTAAAGCAGCTACCGTACTCCTTGTAAGTGTGGCCGGTGCGGGAGTTTTTCTGAATTTTATAATTCTATTTGCTGGAGCATCTTTGACTTTTAGAAGAAATCTTGCTGCAAGGCCTGTAATTCTAATTACCTCACTGCTTTACCTACCGGCTGCTTTTGTTGCATTCACTATCAGAGATGGTGGCACTCAAGATTTAATTTTGAGCATGGTATCTGCCATCTTCCTACTTTTAGCATTGGTGCTAATCTACATGTCAGTGACATCAAAGTGGTTGCGGCAAAAAGAAAAACACCGAAAGAAGCAACTAATTGAACGAGA
>DATJCC010000051.1:0-2939 GCA_035514995.1 Microbacteriaceae bacterium | reverse complement strand
TATTTTTTGGAGTTTGCGCGGCATGCGCCATGCGCGGTCATCTAAGAGTGCCAGCACAGCTGGGACTAGAACCATGCGTACAATAAACGCATCTATAAAAACACCAACAGCAAGACCCAGAGCTATCACTTTGATGCTGGGATCTCCCTCGGGTACGAACGCAGCAAAAACCGCAAACATAATTATTGCAGCCGCTGAAACGACTTTTCCTGACCCTACAAAACCACTCTGAATAGCTTTTTGTGGGCTCGCGCCGTGCACAACCTCTTCTCTGATTCGGGAGACCAAAAAAACTTCATAATCCATCGCCAAACCGAATAGAACGCCCATCAAAATGATCGGCATAAAACTTAATATCGGCCCTGTCGAGTGCACATTCAATAAGCTTCCGAGCCATCCCCACTGAAACACCGCCACAACCGCTCCAAAGGCGACACCGACCGAGAGTAGATACCCCAGTGTTGCTTTTATTGGCACCCAAACCGATCTGAAAACCATGGCTAGAAGAATCAACGATAGCCCTACGACAAGCACAGAGAAAGGTATAAGAGCTTCAAAAAGCAATTGTGAAACATCGATACCGACCGCTGTAAAGCCCGTCACTGCAAGGCTGACGCCGTATCGGTCTTCCCACTCATCGTGCTTTTCGCGGAGTGCTTCCACGAGCTCCGCAGTCGACTCAGCGTGTGGCCCTTCATCGGGAACAACCTGAATAATACCGGTATCGGCACCTTGGTTTGGGGTGGCAAGCGGAACATCAGCTACACCGGGTATCTCACGCACTTCATCTGCCAGATCTTCCATGAGCCCGAGCGGATCAGTGCTCGTAATAATGCTTCCAGCTAATATCAGTGGCCCGTTTGCTCCTTCCCCAAAGTGTTTAGCGGTCAGCTCATAGGTCACACGCGCAGGGTCATCTTCAGCGAGTCCACTAGCATTTGGTAGTGCCAAGCGAAGACTCGCTGCGGGGATAGACGCAATGGCGAGCACAATAAGCACACTAAGAGTTGTCAAGAGTGGTTTTGCGGTTACTATTCGCACCCACCTTGCAAAAAATCGATCAGAAAATCTCTGTTTAGTAGCACTTTCGGCGTCTCTCATTAACCGCCTTGCACGTTTTGAAAGAATCCGATTGCCCGTCATAGCCAAAACAGCAGGGGTTAAAGTTACAGCGATAACAACCGCTAGTGCAACAGCCCCAGCCGCCGCGATGCCTAATGCGGTAAGAAACGGAATACCCGCAACCGATAGTCCCACCAGAGCAATAACAACAGTAAGACCTGCGAAAACTACCGCTGATCCTGACGTTGCGGTCGCCCGGGCTATAGATTCGTGAAGTGGTATACCCTCACGCATTTGTTCTTGATGCCGGCTGACTATAAACAGGGTGTAGTCAATCCCCACAGCAAGACCGAGCATCAGCGCAAGCATTGGGGTTGTTGAGGTTAGTTCAGCAAATGCGGTGACGAGAAAAATGGCGGCTATTGAAATGCCCACACCTAAGAGAGCAATTAATAGCGGCATACCGGCTGCCGCTAGCGAACCTAGCGTGATGAGCAAAACAATAAAAGCTACTATCACACCAATACCCTCAGTAGGGCTGATCCCAGGGATCGCGGCAGAATACATCTCGCCACCGTAGCTAACGAGAGTCCCCTCCGGAAGTGATTCGCTGGAAGAAACAGCAAGCTCTCTGATTTTTTCGTCAAGTTCTTCTGCGACGCTGTCCATTGTCGCGTCTATCTGCACTGTTACAAGAGCCGCGCGCTCGTCATCAGACAAGCCTCCCGCAACGAGTTCAGCAAAAGGGTGTTGAACTGCTGTGACCTGTTCAAAGGGTTCTAAAGTTTGGGCGATATCAGTAATCGCTGTTTTCCAGGGTTCATCACTGATTTTATTGCCTTCTGGGGCAACTATAATGAGTTGTGCGCTAGTGCCACTCACCTCAGGAAAAGTTGAACTGAGAGTTTCTAATGCCGCTTGCGACTCTGTGCCTGGAATTGTGATCGGTGCGTTAGCTCCTTTTGAGAAGAGTAAAGCCCCTGCGCCCATTGCCAACATCAAAATTAGCCAGAGACTGAGCACTAACCATTTCGCTCGAGCGGCCCAGCTACCTAAGGCATAAAGAAATGTTGACATTATGAGGTTACGTCTCTCCGGGCGAGCAATTACATGAAAAAGGGCACATTAAATACGTCTTAATGCTAGTCAGGCTGCCTATACATTAGCTGAGCGTGTTTGCTCGTTCCTCACCATCGATTGTGCACTTCTTCAGCGAAACCCGACACTCCAGAAAACATGACCTTCTGACCGTTTTGAGTAGTAAAACTTCCCGACCAATGACCAAAACACTGGTCGGTGCGGCCGGCGAGCACACCGAAGTTCATACGAGACTGTTTGTTGTAGAACGGTTCAAATACTGCGTCTAATCCGCCTCCCACGATTTTCCACGGGCTTTGCCAATTTTGCAGATCATAATCCCACTTAGTTTCACCGTGAATCTTATGCATTTTGCCATCTATAAAAAACGCATTTTCTGATACACCCGTGCCAGCAGTCCATTTGGCGCCGACCTGAATGCCGATTGTTTTACCGCCTGACACACCCGATCCGGCACCCCAGTTCCAGTTAATGTTGTACGGCCAGCGCCCTCTCCCATGGTCTAGCACCGCCCATGATGCACCCGCTGAAACTTCGATCTCTTTACCTGCAATTATTAATTTTCCAGAAGCCGGCCTTGCAACGTCTTTAACTGTGTATTGGAAGCGTTTTTTTGACCACGGCACAACAACGGCTAATCGTTCGTGACCTTCTGGAAGATTTGCAAAAACATCAAAACTTAAATCTTTATTTTGAGCCCGAAGCCTCGTACCTTCCACGCTTTCTTCGATGCTGATCGAAAGCTTCTTAGTGTTAGCATACGAATCTCCTTCTTCGAG
>DATJCC010000050.1:0-7857 GCA_035514995.1 Microbacteriaceae bacterium | reverse complement strand
TGTTTGAGGTCATATGAGATTGCAGATTGCCCGCACCTTTAATGATGTCTTCAGGCCCAATCATCCATCCGATGCGCCAACCGGTCATCGCATACGTTTTTGCGACACCGTTTACGAGAATTGTGCGATCGGCTAGCTCAGGAACAGCTTCAACGATAGAAATTGCCCGCACCCCGTCATAGGTTAGGTTTTGATAAATTTCATCAGTGATAACCCAGAGGCCGTGTTTGTTAGCCCACTGGCCGATTGCTTTCGTTTCAGCTTCAGAGTAGACCGCGCCGGTTGGGTTTGAGGGTGAAACAAAAAGCAGCACTTTAGTGCGATCTGTGCGTGCGTTTTCTAATTGCTCGACGGTCACCTTGTAGCCCTGATCAGCTCCCGCAAAGACCTCTACTGACACTCCGTCTGCGAGACGAATCACTTCTGGGTATGTCGTCCAGTAGGGAGCTGGAACGAGCACCTCATCACCGGGGTCAAGAAGCGACTGAAACGCCTGGTAGACGCCGTGTTTGCCGCCGTTTGTGACAATCACCTGTGACGGATCAATTTTAAGTCCCGAGTCGCGTAGCGTTTTGGCGGCTACGGCTTCACGCAAAATCGGAAGTCCGTTTGCAGCGGTGTAGCGAAAGTTTTTAGGGTCATCGAGTGCTCTGCGGGCCGCATCAACAATGTGGGCTGGGGTTGCAAAGTCTGGTTCGCCTGCAGCGTAGCTTATTATTGGGCGACCCTCTGCCTGTAATGCTTTAGCTTTCGCATCTACCTTGAGCGTTGCTGATTGGGCGATTGAACTGAGTTTTTTAGATAAACGTGTAATGTTAGTCACGCATATAAGTCTATCTAAACTTTCGGTTCGACAACGTGGTAAATATCACGTACACTTTTATCTTAGGTAGTTGACTTCTACCAGAATTTTTTATGCCCGTTTTAATTTTTAATGATTAATAAATTTGGGTTTAATACATTCTGCGGTTGTAGCTATTTATAGGGCGGTGGCTCAATTGGTAGAGCAACGGTCTCCAAAACCGTAGGTTGCAGGTTCGAGTCCTGTCCGCCCTGCCAAACATTTTAAGAAATTGAAAGGAACGCTTGTGAGCAGCAATGAAATCGACGAAACCGCCTCTGGTGGTGCCGTCGAAAAAGCTAAAGCTCAAGATGACGCGAAAAAATCGTGGATCGGGCGGGTTGTTCTCTTCTTTCAACAGGTTATTGCCGAACTTAAGAAAGTAACCACACCAACTCGCAAAGAGTTAATCAATTTTACACTTGTTGTGCTGGCTTTCGTCGTGATTATGATGGCGTTTGTTTGGTTGATGGATCAGTTGTGGGGCTGGTTAGTCTTTTTGGTATTCGGCACACCAGGGTTCTAGAGAAATACAGACGAGGCGATAATGACAAGCGAAGCACACAACACCGAAGTGGAGCTAGATGCTGCACTTGATGCTCTAGCAAGCGATGTTGGTGGCGAACCGGTAGCTAAAGAGCCGGTAGCTGGTGAAGATCCGTATGCTGAGTTCAAACGCGAACTGCGCAGAAAACCAGGCAAGTGGTATGTGATCCACAGCTACTCAGGTTATGAACGCAAAGTGAAATCTAACCTTTGGAACCGACGCGAAACTATGGGTGCGGTAGATGACATCTATGAGATTCAGGTGCCACTAGAAGAGGTTATGGAAGTTAAAAACGGGCAGCGCAAAATGGTCACCCGGGTGCGTGTGCCAGGCTATGTGCTTGTGCGTATGGAGCTTAACGAAAACACCTGGGCCGTTGTGCGCCACACACCTGGTGTAACCGGGTTTGTTGGTAACGCGCGCGACCCAATGCCACTGCGCTTCAATGAGGTTTTTGAGATGCTGAAAAGCACAGTTGAACTTGAAGCTGAAAGCGTCAAAGGCAAGGGCGGGGCTACAGCTCAGCCCGCAACAGAAATCGACTTTGAAGTTGGCGAAACAATCACCATCAAATCAGGTTCGTTTGAAGGGCTTCCAGGCACTATCAGTGAGATCAACCCTGCAAGCGGTAAGCTAACCGTGCTTGTTTCACTCTTCGAACGTGAAACCCCGGTTGAGCTGGCGTTTGACCAGGTTGCAAAGATCACATAAGTTTTGCGGGTAGCCGCTCGCAATTACCGCACTCGAGAAATGCTCGAGCACGCGGGAGAGACTCGACAAAGTTCGAGTTTCGTAGAAAGGAAAAAAGATGGCACCGAAGAAAAAGGTTTCGGGTCTGATTAAACTTCAGATCCCAGCCGGCGCCGCAAACCCAGCGCCACCGGTTGGTCCCGCGCTAGGTCAGCACGGCGTCAACATCATGGAATTCTGCAAGGCGTACAACGCTGCAACAGAATCACAGCGTGGCAACGTAGTTCCCGTTGAAATAACCGTTTATGAAGATCGCTCGTTCGATTTCATCCTTAAAACTCCTCCAGCTGCCGAGCTAATCAAAAAAGCTGCCGGTGTGCAGAAGGGTTCAGGAACACCACACACAGTTAAAGTAGCTAAAATCACAGCCGAGCAGGCTCGTTCGATTGGTGAGCAGAAAATGGCTGACCTCAACGCAAATGATTTAGATGCTGCACAGAAAATTGTCGAGGGCACTGCCCGTTCGATGGGAATCACGGTCGAGTAGGGGTCATCATGGCAAATCGTTCAAAGGCATACCGCGCCGCAGCGGAAAAAATTGGTGTAGATAAGTTCTACACACCAGAAGAAGCTGTCGCTCTCGCTAAAGAGACCGGCTCAGCCAAAACCGACTCAACCGTAGAGGTTGCTTTAAAACTAGGTGTCGATCCACGTAAAGCCGATCAGATGGTGCGCGGAACAGTTAGCCTGCCACACGGCACTGGTAAAACTGCTCGCGTAATCGTTTTTGCTACCGGACCCGCTGCTGAAGCTGCTATCGCAGCTGGTGCAGACGAAGTTGGTGGCGACGAACTGATTGAAAAAGTCGCTGGTGGGTACACATCATTTGACTCGGCTGTAGCAACACCCGAGCTCATGGGTAAGGTTGGTCGTTTAGGTAAAGTGCTTGGCCCACGCGGTCTAATGCCAAACCCTAAAACCGGCACTGTGACACCCGATCCGGCGAAAGCTGTTACAGACATTAAAGGCGGTAAAATCGAGTTCCGGGTCGACAAGCACTCAAACGTGCACTTTATTGTCGGCAAGGCCTCTTTTAATGTTGATCAGCTCAACGACAACATTCGTGCAGCTCTCGACGAGATTGTGCGCTTGAAGCCAGCTTCATCAAAAGGTAAATACGTTATAAAGGGTGCAGTTTCGACCACATTCGGTCCTGGAATTCCACTCGATACAGCAACTATCTAAATTTAGTTGAACATTAGGGGCGGCTCCTTGTGGGGTCGCTCCTTTTTTGTGTCGATTGTTTTACACAGCTTCGGTTTGTTGTGCACAAAGCCAGGGAAGCCCAAGTACAATTAGGCTTATGAGACGGGCAAACTATGGCTCCGAACCGGAGTTTGATGAAGATATTGTTGAAGAGTACCGCAGAGCTTCAGCTGAAGGCTTTACCACACCGCCTAGTAGTTCACTTCGGCAACCACCAAAAGAAGAACCTTTTAGGTGGCCTGGGCTCGACCAGCGCCGCGATACAGTAGCGCTTGATCGTGAAGCACTTGCAAAAGTTGTAACCGACGCGGGGTCAAATGAATTAGACGACACTGTCATTGCAAAAGGTGGGAAGTCTACAAGCAAATGGGTGCTCGACGTTGATGGTGGGTCCCTCTTCTTGCTGCCAACTACAGATGTAATCGTCGGCCGCAAACCACAATCTGTCGAAAAAGCAGAACCTATGATGGTTAACGATCCTGGTCGCACACTCTCAAAATCACACGCCAGACTAATGTTTAAATCAGGTGCATGGTATGTGCAAGATCTTGGCTCAACAAACGGCACTGCAGTGCATCCCGCTGGTGACGGCGAGAACTTCAGCGAGATTCGTTTGCAACCTGGAGAGACAGTAAAAATTGAAGATAGTTTTCGCCTCGGCACGCTCAAAGTGCGTTTGCGCAAACTAGTTCAATGAATTTTTAATATTATGAGCTTTGAGTTTAGGAGGCAAAAATGCTGGATTGGCTGAACGGCCTCTTCGACTCAGTATTTGCTGGTGGCGCTTTTTTAATAATCGGCGTTATCGGCGCAGTTTTGCTACTAATATCACTGTTACTTGATGGAATTTTTGATTTCTTTGACTTCGGTGATGGCCCTCTAAGCCTCACCACGATAGCGGCTTTCACCACGCTCTTTGGGTTTACCGCTTTTGGGCTGGTAGGAGCGGGGGCCTCGACCCCGGTAGCCGCAGCTTTAGGGGCTTTAGCAGGAGTAATTGGCGGAGCTTTTGCGTGGTGGCTGGCGCGGCTTATGCGCAAGGCTGAAAGCACGACAGCAGTCACATCTGCGGAACTAAAAGGTCTTGAAGCGGTTGTGGTGCTAGAGATACCAGGAGCCACCAGCTACGGCGAAATCGCTCTATCGCTCTATGGTGAGCGGGTCTCTCTGACCGCATCTGCAGCAAATAGAATCGCACGAGGCGAGCGCGTCACAATTGTCGACACGCTAACGCCCACAGCCGTGCGAGTTGAAAAACTTGATGATGAAATGAAGAGGGAAGACTAAATGGGATTTTTATTGACACCAGTTTTAGGTATTTTTGGTGCCGTTGTAGCGCTGGTTTTAGTCGCTTTAATAATTATTAAAAGGTACCGGATTGCTAAACCTGACGAAGCGATCATCGTCACCGGTAGGCGTGGTAAAAGCAAAGCCCCGCAGGGCCTTGAAGGCGACATTGGTGGGCAGAAAGTGGTCACAGGCGGAGGAGTTTTTGTGCTTCCGTTTATACAAAAGTCTTTCTCTCTCTCGCTACATTCAAGGCGTCTCTCCATTACAACAGAGGCTCAAACAACTGATGGTATAACCATTCAAGCTCAGGCTGTCGCAGTAGTAAAAGTTGGCGGTAGCCAAGAGATGATCAGAGCAGCGGCGCAGCGATTCCTCTCAAACGCTGACGAGATTGATCAGTCCACCCAAGAAGTACTTTCTGGGTCGTTACGTTCAATAATTGGTGGCCTCACAGTTCTGCAGATAATTCGTGACCGTGCAGTTGTTGCCCAAAATGTGCTTGAAGCGGCCGAAGAAGCGCTAACCAAACAGGGTCTAGTGGTCGATACTCTACAGATTCAAGAGATTCGTGATGGAGCCGACTATATATCTAACATCGGTCGGCCAGAAGCGGCGAAGGTGCGCAAAGAAGCAGAGATAGCTGACACCAATGCCTACCAGGCCTCAGAAGAAGCAAAAATTGAGGCTCAAAAGGTGCTTCTTGATCGTAACCGTGAGCTGAAACTTCGTGAGGCTGAGATTCAATCTGAGACTGACAAAGCAGCCGCTCACGCAAGAGCTGCTTCTCCGCTTGAAGATGCTGTACAACGCCAAGCAATTGTTGAACAGGAGCAGATTGCGGCGCAGCGTGAAGTGAAACTTAAAGAACAAAAACTTAATGCAGAGGTGCGTGCAGTCGCTGAGGCAGAAGCGTTTAAAGTTGAAGCTTTAGCCAGAGCTGATGCCGCTGCGGCAATCGCTGCCGCAGAAGGTCGCGCACGAGCAACAACAATCGAAGGTGACGCAGAAGCAAGTGCTATACAGGCTAAGGGTCTTGCTGAGGCTGAAGCAATTGATGCCCGGGCTAAAGCGCTCGAACAGCAGTCGCAGGCTGTGCTCGCTCAAGAGCTTATTCATCTTCTCCCTGCGATCGCTAAAGAATACGCGCAGGCGATTGGTGCAATCGACAATATGACCGTTGTTTCAGCCGATGGAACCTCGAAGGTTGCAGGCGAAGCCATGGGCAACATTAAAGGCTTGTTAGAAATGACCCGCGACACAGTTGGGGTCGATATCGTCGGAATTATTAATGGGGTGGCAACCGGTGGCGCAGCTGGAAGCGCCGCTGGAAAAGCTATGAAAACTCAACCATCAAGCGCTGCTGACTCAGCTAGCACTGATCAGTAACGGAAGGCTCGCGAGTGACAGTAACCATTGGCGTAATCGGCGGCGGGCAACTAGCCAGAATGATGATCCCACCCGCCATCAACTTGGGGCTCAAAATTAGTGTGTTAGCCGAAACAGAAGGTTCTAGCGCCGAGCGTGCTGCAGACATGGTTGGTGACTACCGAGACCCCGAAACGGTTTATGCATTTGCTGAAACTGTAGATGTAGTCACTTTTGACCATGAACACGTTCCAGAACAAATATTGCGCGAACTCGAACGTCGTGGAAAACCGGTGCATCCTCGACCAGACGCACTTCAGTATGCTCAAGATAAAATTTTGATGCGCGAAAAACTAACCCGACTAGGGGTTCCTGTTCCAGCATGGGTTGCAATTTCTAAAAGTAGTGAACTTGATGAGTTTATTGCGTCCCATGGTGGCCAAGCAGTGGTAAAGACTGCGCGTGGCGGATACGACGGTAAAGGAGTGCGTGTGGTGCGCGACTCCAGTGAAGTTAACGACTGGATATCTGGTTTGAAAGACAACGAAAAGCTCCTTGTCGAAGAGCGGGTCGAATTTGTGCGTGAACTATCACAGCTGGTTGCTCGCCGCCCAAATGGTGAGATGAAGTCTTGGCCGGTTGTTGAAACTATTCAGTTGAACGGGGTCTGCGCGACAGTACTAGCACCCGCTCCAATAAAAAACACGGCAGTGCTTGAAGAAGCTGCGCGCATCGGCCATGAGGTCGCCGATGGGGTCGGTGTTACTGGTGTGTTAGCTGTCGAAATGTTTGAAACTGTCGACGGGAGGGTGCTCATAAACGAGTTGGCGATGCGCCCCCACAATTCGGGCCATTTCACGATCGAAGGTAGCGTCACAAGTCAGTTTGAGCAGCATCTACGGGCAGTAGCAGATTTGCCGCTCGGAGCAACGGCCCTAACTGCACCGTACTCTGTAATGGTTAATGTGCTTGGCGGGCCACCAGAAGGCACGATGGCGCTTAGGTACCAAGATGTTTTAGCTAAACATCCGCGCGCAAAAGTGCATAGCTACGATAAAACTCCGCGCCCGGGTAGAAAAGTCGGTCACGTCACAGTGACGGGTGAAGTGTTTGAAGAGGTGCGTGCTGAAGCAGAAGCGTGCGCAGCCGCATTTTTATGACGAGCGGGCCGGTTGTCTGTACGATATCTGTATGAGCGAAAAACAACCTATCGTTGGTGTAATCATGGGGTCAGATTCTGACTGGCGGGTAATGGGTGACGCGGTTCAGGTTTTGCGTGACTTCGATATACCGCACGAAGTGGAGGTTGTTAGCGCACACCGCACCCCCGAAAAAATGTTTAGCTACGGTAAAGACGCAGTGGGTCGTGGTTTACAAGTGATTATTGCCGGAGCGGGTGGGGCTGCTCACCTGCCCGGTATGATCGCTTCTTTAACGACTCTGCCGGTGATTGGTGTTCCGGTGCCTTTGGCAACTTTAGACGGAATGGATTCACTCTTAAGTATCGTGCAGATGCCCGCTGGCATACCTGTTGCGACGGTTTCTATCGGTGGTGCTAAAAACGCAGGCCTGCTTGCGGTACGCATTATAGGTTCTACCAGTGCTGAGATCAGCACTAAAATTGACACATACCAGAGCGAGTTGGCAGCAGTGGTTGAAACCAAAAACGATGCGCTCAAACGCAAAATCGGTTTTTAACCTTAGTTTTTCGGTTTAATATTTGACCGTAGTCTTCAACCATTCGTCAATCGTATTTAAACATCTTTAGACCAAATTTTAAGCAAGATTTCAAACTACTTTTTGTGAACAGTATTTGGGCACGCGAGTGTTTAAATGCTGAGTGTTTAAATGTTGGCGT
>DATJCC010000049.1:0-15815 GCA_035514995.1 Microbacteriaceae bacterium | reverse complement strand
CGGAGCGCTGGAATCTACCTTCGCCAGCTTTACCCGTTCGGAAATCACAGCCAGAACTTCAGCATCCACTACGCCAGTCGCCCATGACTCTAAAGTCTTGTACGGAATACCAGCTGCCTCACGAACAGCGGCAATCAAATCAAGCTTCGCCGAGCCCTGCTTCGCCTCGTATACCTCTTTCAAGGCTTCCTTCTTCGACACCTTCAGCGTCGCCACGATCAAAGACTTGCGGGCTGCTTCTACAGCAGACTTCCGCTTATTCACCAAGCGCAAATTCTCCGTCAGCTCAACCACTCCGTCGAGCCCACGAACCACATCATCATCAGAGAGATCATTCCGCCATGACTCAATAGCCGCATCTTGCGCTGGCTTCGGCAACTTATCGAACCCCTCGATCTCTGCCTTCTTCGCAGCGAAAAACTCATCGCCTGCTTCAGAGTAAGTAAACTCCCCATCAACTTTGACGCGAATAATCTCCAAAGCTTCACTCCTAAAGACTGTTAAAGAAACTGCTACCCCAACATTACCGAGCAATGCCGTCTCAGTCGCAGCACCAGCACATCTACGAAACCGCTGCCAACTCTACGAACAAACGATTACAGCTTCACTCGGCAGAGCTTAGAAACGCTTCTAGCGTTCCTTCCAAACTATGGTGAAACGCTTTTCGAAAGCTTCACGGGTTCGCGCAGCCCAGCCACGCTCCCCTTTATGGATAATTACCGTCTCTAGTTCTTGACGAAGAATCAGAATCTTCTCGTCATCAGATAGCTCGAAGATCGACTTGCCGAAATAGTCCCAAATCTCTTCACTCGTCTGGAACTTAAACTCTGGCTGAGCACGCACAATGCGAAGCTCTTCCTGCTCACGACGCAGCTCTCTGCGCTCCAGATCGAGTTTGTCCACCTGTGGAAAAACGATCTCGCCACTCAATTTGCCCTTAGTGAAGGCTTCCATCAATTCTTCAATGCGAACTGTAATCTCCGAAAGTCGTTCTTCACCTTCCCAGCGCTGCGGCTCACTCGGTGTGACACTAATCGCTGCTGACTCTTCGACTTCACCTTCAAGGCGGTTTAGCAAGCGGAAATAAAGCTGCGAAAAGACATACCATTCAAGTCGTTCAGCGTTGATCGAGACATGGGAGCGCTTACAAGCGTAAGTATCCATCGGCCGCGACCCACTCGCTAACTGCCCATAGAGCGGCGACGAACATTGGCCGCAACGCAACAACCCAGTTAACTTCCATGTTCCCGAACGCCGTTTTGTTCGAGCATGCTTCGCAATCATTGCCAAGCCAGCTTCTCGCTCTTCAAGTGAAATCAACGGCGCCCATTGCCCCATCACCAGTTTGCCGTCCGGCCCATAGAGCGGCTCTCGGTGATAGGTGCGCACACCAGCAGCTCGCCAACCAAGAATCACATCACGGACAATCGACCAATGCCATTCCGAGTTTCCAGCAGCAGTCTTAACTCCAGCCTTCTCCCATTCGTCACGAATCTCCGCAATCGTTGCGCCAGCCAAGATCTTCTTCAAGGCTGCCCGAACAAGACTCGCTTCTTCAGCGTCGAGTGTGACACCATCATCTTTCCAACCGAACGGCCTCTGGCGGTGAAGCTTCGGCTTCCCACTCAACGCATTATGCCGAAAAGCTGCCTTCTGCCGCTCCGAGATACGGTCAGACTCCGCCGCATCAACTGACGCTTTAATACGAGCAACCATGCGCCCATCACTAGTGGAAAGATCATCTTGCCCACTAACGACTGTCTGTATCAGCACTCCCGTTTCTTCATGAAGCTGGATCAAGTCTTCAAGCTCACGCAGACGGCGCGTAAGTCGCGAATTAGAGTAAGCCAAAATATGCGTGAATTGACCAGCACGAGTAGCTTCCATCATGCGATTAAAGTCGTGTCGCACCTTCGACTTGCTAGTGCGATCACTCGCACCAATGTCGTTATCTACGAAGACTTCCGCAACAGTTAAACCAAGCCGGTCTGCCAACTCTCGGCACAACGCTTCCTGCCGATTGACGCCTGTGCCTTCGCCCTCGGCGTCACGGGAAATACGGCAATAAATAGCCGCGGTTTTAGAATGAGTCATAAGGCTACCTCACCTTCAGACTCTATTGTATGTTAAGGTTCCCCGAACCAGCTCGGGGTGCGTTTCAACGCTCACATACTTGAATCATTTGCAAAGCATGTGGCTCCAGCTCTTGGTTGGATACCGAACTGGGAGGGCTCCGTTACCGGCCATGAAATTTAGTGCGATCGTGCAGTTAAACTGCACCTAATCGAGGTAATCTTTTGTTATGCACGCACACGAGCGATTTGTTGAAGACGTTTTGCGCGTCGTCGAGCAGATCCCGGCCGGGCGCGTAATGACCTACGGAGACGTAGCTCACGCGGTCGGATCTCGGGCACCCCGCAAGGTTGGGCAGGTCATGTCAAATTACGGTAAAACCGTGCCGTGGTGGCGAGTCGTGCCAGTATCTGGCAAACCTCCGAAGGGACACGCAACATTGGCTCTTCCGCATTACAAATCTGAGGGAACACCCATCGCGCCGGCTGCCCCACCTGAAGGGTACCGGCTAAAACTTCCACTAGCTAGGCTCCCCTTTGATCACCAGGTTTATGAGGGGGCGCTTCAGTTGCACCTTGAGCAAGATAAGACAGATTACATTTTATGAAAAGAAATAGCGGTGGCAAGCAGAGTCGCGCAGTAAAGCAGAGTCGCGCATCAAAACAGAGTCGTGTAGTAAACCGGCGAGTCTCAACCAACAAAAAAAGTGCGGTTAAAAAGTCACCGCCTAAAAAGAAACTGCTCAATGTGGTTCCCACAGTGGAACAAACTGCTGTAAATACCGACCCCATAAAGATGGGTTTTGTGCGCGGAGTCTCACCAGACAAATGGGTTAAGCGCTGGCACGAAGTGAGATCCCGAAAGCCTCTTGAAATAGTGCCAATCGCTCATGGGTGGGATCCACACCATAGCGACGAAGCAAAAGACTGTGATCTTTTATTAGTGCGAGTGCAAGAAGGCTCCCAGCCAGAAGATGCAGGGCTAAATCGTCACGCTGTTGCAATGTACACAGAAAAACTAGGTCTAATCATTTCAAAAGCTCACGAGCTAGCCGATCAGGCTTCTGCGAGCGCTGAAGATCTCGAGCTTTTAAATCTGCTTGATTATGAGGGCTATGATTCGGGCTGGCCTGAGCCGCAATTATGGCAGGACCCTTCATACAGACCGAAAAATTTGAATGGTGCTTTAGATTTGGTGAAGGCTGGGCTTGGATCGACGCTAGCGCCACTACCTTTGGCAAGATTGGCTGCTGATAAACGTGAGCACAGAGTTCTTGAAGTTACTGCAGAACTACCCTCAGCCACGATTTTTGCAACTTGGCTTGTAGCCAGGGACGGCAATGATATTCAAGAGTTGATAGGTGTATTGCGAGGTCGCAGGTCGCGCTCTTCGAGGTGACTCTTTTTGTGCTCTCAGGCAATGGGGTTGAATCTACAACTGTGCAGCTGGCACATCAAAGGTTGCGCATGAAGTGGGGCCTTCTTGGTAGCCAGTTTCAAACCACTTTTGCCGTTGCTCAGAAGTTCCGTGGGTAAACCGGTCTGGGTTTACTTGCATTCCTGCAGACTCCATTAGGTTATCGTCTCCCACAGCTGCAGCAGCGCTTAAAGCGTCAGATAGTTCTGTCTGGGTTACAGGTTTGAGCAGTGGCACTCCAGCATCATCATGAGCTTTACTAGCGTTCTGCACCCACGCACCTGCAAAACAGTCAGCTTGGAGCTCTAGTCGCACCGAGCCTGAGGCTGCTCCGGTGGATCGGTCTGCGTTAGCTAAATCAAGTTGCCCTAGAAGCTTCGACATGTGGTGACCCCACTCGTGTGCGAGCACATACATTTGCGCGAGTGACCCTGTTGAAGCACCGTATTCGGTGCTGAGCATTGCGAAGAAGTCTGTATCTACATAAATACCTTCTTCAGGTGGGCAGTAGAAAGGGCCTATTTGAGTGCTTGCAGAGCCGCACTGGGTTTGTGTGTGCCCGTCGAACAGTACCAGACTTGGGGAGCGGTAGTCGTCAAGTTGAGTTTCCCAATACTGGTCTAGCGAATCAGCTGCGCCTGCCATTCGGCACTCATCATTAGTGTTAGCGTCGGCACCAGTTGCACACGCTTCAAGTTGTGAGCTTGATTGGGATGTTTGTTGGTTTATAACGTCATTAGCGACGTCTGCAAACGGCATCAAATTTATGCCCAATAGGTTTGAACCAAGAAAAAGCAGCCCAATAACTAGCAGGCTACTACCGCCAAGCTTTAAGCCGGTTCTGCCGCGACCGCCGCTTCTTTTAGAAACGTTTTTAGTGTTGATTCTTGCGTTATCGTTAAAAGTCATTTTTCTATCACTTTTTTAAAGGCGATATTTTTATACCGGGTAGACCACTGATACGGGTGTGCGCTGCCCACCCTGTCCAAGGGGGTTGTCTTCAAAAATGCTTTCTAGTGTTTCATTTGTTTCTGCAACATCTTTTCCGAGCACATGCCTGCCAACATCATTGGCGTCGATTATTACCGTGCCCTGAAAGTTTTTTAGAACATGGTCAGGCAGTGACTTGCGGATTGCTGTGCTGATTTTTGATGCAGTTTTGTCTGTGTCCTTCGGGGCCAATTTTGCCGATAAAAACGACGGATATACGGGGGATTCTAAAGGCCCGTCGATCGCTCTCACCCCTGCTCCAGCGATCATATAAAAAACACCGGCCTTGCCAATTAGTTTACCGAGCACACTTCCGGCGCTCGCTAATAAAATTCTTGGCAAACCTACTTCGCGGATGGCGAGCTCCATAGTCCACGGGATGCTTAAACCGTAACCGTAGGAGCTAGGGGTGATCCGGCTGCTAAGTTTTCTTGCCCACCAGCCTGGTTCAATCTCCCAAACAAAAAAAGATCGTGTCTGCGTGATCGCAACAATTTTTTCGCTAATAAAAACAGACCAGGGTTTTTCCCACCACGGCTCAGCAATATCTTTTGTGCTCAGCTGAAACTCTTTTAAACGAGCGCCAACATATTCTTCGAGACCGTCACCTCTGGTGATGCTTTTTGTGCGTAACGGGTAGCGTCTGTATGTGACACCAGAAACTTCAATATCGAGATTTTTACCTTCGTTAGGCTCAGTATCAAGCTTTTGAGGAACGTCAGATGTTTGGTCGCTATCGGGCATTGGGCCGTTGTCGTGCGTTTGGGTATTGTCGTACGTTTGAGTGTTGTCAGAAGTTGCAGTTTTTGTTTGGGTTTTTGTTTGAGTTTGGGTGTCTTCAGTTTCATCAATGAATACGCGAAACCACATCTCCACAATCAAAAAACGCCAGAATACATCAGCCTTTGCCGCATCTTTCTCACGTAAAAAGTCACTAAACCCTACAGCCGCATTGCGTTGCATAAAAAAAGGCCGATCATAGAACTCTGGAGACATCAGAACATAGTAAACGCCAGTTTTAACTGCAAGAAGCCAGTCTGTTAGATCTTTTCTTGCGGCTTCGTCAAGGGTTCGCTGCCGATGCAATCTTTGCTCAGACTTTCCTTGCGTCTCTTGTGCTGCTAGGAAATCTTTGTCAATAAATGAACTCGGATCATATGAAGACTCAGCTAGCGAAAACGGTTCTGCTGTTGTTTTAACCAGTTCAGCTATCTGTCTGGCAAAGTCTTGCGGTGAATCGCTCGTAATTGCACGCCAATCAGGTAGAAATGTACCAGATTTTGGACTTTTTAGTGCATCCCTTTTAATTCCCAGAAAAAAAGATTTATCACCCTCAGGGAGCTTTCCAAACCGCAGAAACTCATAGATCGCTTTAGTGTCGGCTTCTAGCTTGAGGCCGACACTCGAAGCGATCTCTTTCGGATTTGATGAACGGAAAACACCCGTCTCAGCATTGACATAAAACTCTGTCTCTTTCGACTCCATGTTGCGTCCTTCTAATCCAAATATGAGCACCCGTGGTGAGTGTATGCGCTTTTTGTTACAATCGTTACTTTAAAAGGATACCCGCACCTATTTAGATTGAGACTTTTTTGCTTTTTTACGCAACTCTTTTTCATGCACCGGCCACAGCCCCTGAGCTTTTTGATCGGCTACATATTCGTCGACTTCTGCTTGTCTTTCAGCTTCAATTCCGGTCGCAATTTCAGCGCGTAGGAGATCGTTGTCTAAGCCGAATGCTGCGATTAGATCTTTGGCGTGTTCAGTAACACGGTCGATTAGACGATCTGTGTATTGTGTAATCGCTTCGGCGCGCTGCCCAGAGATGCGACCATTAACCAAATACCACTCAATGTGCCTTTCCAAGAGAGTCATGCCAAACAGGTCACGCAACCATGTAAGCACCTGTTTGGTGTCTTGGTCACGGGTTTCTTCTAACGCACCTGTGAATGCCTCCCACTGCAGAAGCTCTCCGTGAGCTTTGGCCGCTTCGATCAGTCTATACTGCTGCCGGTTAAACTCAGCTTGGGCTTCATCACCGCCACGTTTATTGGCGTTATTCATAGCGGTGGCTATTTGAGTGATCATTGTTTCTACACGGTCTGCAAGCAGATCATGCTGATTCTCGCGCACACTTTCGACTGAACGGCCTATCTGCCCCAGATCAGCAATGCTCTGTCCCATCTGACGCAAGCCAAAGCGCTGCACGCGCTCACCAACCTGTCCGGCGGCTGTGCGAGCATAAAGGGCAGCATCTGCGTTTTTAAACGGTGCAGCGTAATCCTTTAGGAGCCTCTTTCCAACGAGTTGCAAAAGCACATTGTTGTCACCTTCAAAGGTCACATAAATATCAAGATCGTGACGCCACCCGGTCAATCTATTTTTGGCGATAAAACCAGCTCCACCGGTTGCTTCACGCGCTTCTTGTAGCGTGTCGAGCGCAGCCCACGTTGATAAAGACTTCAGCGCAGCCGCTAAAGTTTCAAGATCCTCGCGCGACTCTTCAGTGTCATGCTCTCCTGAAAAAACTCCATCAAAAAGTTCAAGCAACCGCTCGCTCGCAAACGCCATTGCATAGGTCTCAGCTAGCCTCGGTATCAGCCTACGACGGTGCAAACCATAGTCCATCAAAACTATTTCTTTTCCGTCTATACCCGAAAATTGGCGTCTTTCAAAGCCATAACCTATCGCGATAGCGAGCGCGCCCTTCATCGCGTTAACTGCGGCACCTTCAAGCGACACGCGCCCCTGCACCAGAGTGCCTAGCATTGTAAAGAAGCGCCTGCCAGGGCTTTCAATTGGTGATGAATAGGTTCCATCAACAGCCACATCACCATATCGGTTCAGCAGATTCGTTCTAGCTACTCGCACATTGGTGAAATGTAGCCTGCCGTTGTCTATTCCGTTTAGACCACCTTTAAAACCATCGTCTTCGCCACCGACACCGGGGAGTAGCTCCCCTTTTTTGTTGCGAATCGGAACAAAAAATGCGTGCACTCCGTGGTTGACACCATTAGTTATTAGTTGTGCAAACACGACAGCAGCTTCTCCGTGCAAAGCAGCATTGCCTAAATATTCTTTCCAGGCGGCACGGTGCGGTGTGTTAATAACAAACTCTTCAGCTTCTTTGTCATAGGTTGCGGTAGTTGCAACACTATCGACATCTGATCCGTGACCAATTTCGGTCATTGCGAAGGCTCCGGGAATTTCTAGAGACATCACGTCTTTCAACCATTTATCATGGTGAGTTTTTGTTCCCAAATGCAAAATAGCAGCACCGAACAGCCCCCATTGCACACCGCTTTTAATCTGCATCGACGGATCGGCAAACACCATTTCGTGAAACCCCGCCACGTTACCGCCGTGGTTATCTTCACCGCCAAGCTCTTTCGGGAACGCCCTGTGCACTGCTTGCAATTTGACTAAACCTTTGAGCTGTTCGAGGGCCCGCTCACGGTGTTCTTCCATTGGTGTGCCCTGAGGTGTTTGAAACTCTGGGTTTCGAGCCATATCACGAGCTTCGAGTCGTTCTTTCTTCCATTTGCCAAGAAGCGCATCACTCAGCTCAGCAATATCAACTTTTGGGGTTTGTTCCTGATTTCGGCTCACGACTAACTCCTACAGCCACGGCAATACAATGCCTAGTTTTTAAGATCAATTACGAGGGTACGCTTCAAACCTTTGCGATCAGTATGAAGATGGTTTACCACACAATTAGCCTTTTAAGACAAGAGCAACCTTTGTAGATGATCTACAACTTCACTGCTTCTTCTTTATCTCTTTCATCAATCGAGCTGTATCTTTGGGTGAGCACTCGCCGAAATATACGGCATCGATTTCGGCATCTCTCAACAGCGATCTAGTAAACTTTTGTCGCGTTCTTGGCACTAGCGTAACCACCAGACCCCGCTTCCCAGCCCTGCCTGTTCTTCCGGCGCGATGCAAATACGCTTTATAATCTTCTGGGGGGTCTGCCTGCACAACAAGGTCAACGTTGTCAACGTGTATTCCGCGAGCTGCGACGTCAGTTGCAACTAGCACGGTTGCCTTGCCAGACGTAAAAGTTTCAAGGTTGCGCAAACGTCGCTGTTGGCTTAAATCTCCGTGCAATGATGTTGCTTTCACGCCGGTGACACTTAACTGTGCGGCCAGGGTTTCTGCAAACGCGCGTGTTCTGGTAAAAACAAGCACCCGCTTCTCGTTCTTTACGATGTCTGTGAGAATCTGAATTTTGTCTTCTCGCATTACTACGAAAGCGGCATGGTTAGTCATCATAGTTGCACTTCTGTCGGCAACTATTTCGTGAGCAACATGATTGGGCATAAACTCCGCAACTAGTTCCCGCGCATCTTCATCGAGCGTCGCAGAGAAAAGCATCGTTTGTCCACCACTTTTTACTTGTCTAAGGATGCGCTGCACTGGTTCTATAAAGCCCAGATCAGCCATGTGATCCGCTTCATCAACAACACTCACAAGTGTTTCACGAAGGTCGAGTTTACCGCGGCGTAACAAGTCTTCGACTCTTCCAGGGGTTCCAATCACAATATCTACTCCGCGTTTGAGCGCGTGAGTTTGAGACGCAATCGCAAGCCCCCCAACAATCTGCGTTGTAAACAAACCAACAGAGCGGGCTAGAGGTTGCACCGTCCGGTCAATTTGTAAAGCTAATTCCCTAGTGGGAGCCAAGATCAACGCTCTTGGCTTTCTTGCCGGTTCACGCGTTACTTTTTTACCCTGCTGCATCAGCCTTTCTATAACAGCAACACCAAACGCAATAGTTTTACCCGAACCTGTTTTTGCGCGGCCTAACACGTTTCGCCCTGCAATGGCGTCAGGGATTGTTACGGCCTGAATCGGAAAAGGACTGCCTGCTCCGAGCTCTTCTAAAACACGAATCAGATTGTTCCCCACCCCTAGATCTGCAAACGATAAATTTTGCACAGCATTGGGGTGGGTCATTTTTGCTTCAATGCGTTCGGCAACGTCTTTCTTAGTGCGGTCTGCACGCGGCTTTGAAGCTAAACGATCATACTCTGCCCTAGCTTCTAAACCCTGCTGCCCGGGTTGCTCAGGCTGACGATTTGAGGTGCGTTTAGAAACGCTTCTTTTATTTCTGCGTGGATCATAATTTTTTGCAGCCTTAAACCCGCCTCTGCCTGACTTTCTAGCCATTTTTATTGCGCACTGCCTCTTTTCGAAACTAACTTCTTTTTTCGCTCCCCGCGACGCATCGCAAGGTAGTAAAGAGTTGGGAGCACAACTAGCGTAAGCACTGTTGATGAAAGGAGACCACCTATTACAACAACTGCTAGCGGCTGCGAAATGAAACCGCCCTTGCCCGTTATTCCAAATGCCATCGGAACAAGAGCAAAAATCGTCGCTAACGCGGTCATAACGATAGGTCTAAAACGGTGTGCAGACCCGGTGCGCACCGCATCTTTGAGCCCGTGCCCTCGCTCTCTTAACTGGTTGACCAAGTCAATCAGTACGATCGCGTTAGTTACGACAATGCCCACTAGCATCAGCACACCTATAAGTGAAGCAACTCCAAGTGGCACACCTGTAGCGATTAGCATCAATATTGCGCCTGTTGCAGCGAAGGGCACAGAGATCAAAAGCAGAATCGGTTGCATCAAGCTTCTAAAGGTTGCAACCATAACAACGTAGACAATCAGAATCGCTGCCAGCAGTGCAAGTCCTAACTGCGCGAAAGCCTCTTCTTGATCGGCAAGCACTCCACCAGCTTCTGCAGTTACGCCCGATGGAAGGTCTAACTCAGCTATTTTTTCAAATACAACAGCTGAAGTAACGCTTAGGTCGTCAGTTGCTGGGGTTGCTTCAATTGTTGCTGATCTAGCGCCGTCAACGTTGGTAACTGTGACGGGTCCATCGATGATCTCGACACTTGCAAGGTCATCCAATGTCTTAAGGCCAGTGGCAGTTTGTATCTCATAACTTCTGATTTCATCAAGTGTTGTTGGTGATTCATCATTAACTAAGAAGACCTTCACACTCGAGTTATCGAGCACAATCTGACCGATCGCTTGCGGTTGCATTGATTGCGAAACGATTCCGGCCAGAGCCACTTCGCTCAAACCAGAATCTGCTGCGGCCGCACGATCAACTTTAACTTCAATAGTGGGTCGCGATTCACCAAGGTTGCTTGTAACTTGCGCAAAGTCGGTTGAACTGGATAGCTTTTCGACAACCATCTTTGTACCTTCAGTTAACAGTTCCTGGTTTGGTGCTGTCACTTCAATGTCGACTGTGGAGGATCCTGTCGGACCACCGCTTGCGACTCCGATCGAAAACTCACCCGCATCTTCGAGCGCATCAACAGTTTCTCGAATATCGCGTTGCACCTCAGCCTGCACCGCGTTTGGATCTGTGGTTAGCGAGTAGCGAAGCTCTCCATCGCCTCCCCCTCCAAACACTGCTTCGACACCCAAGCCGCCACCCAAAGAAACTTGAATTGTTTCTATCTCACGCAGGGTCTCCAAAGCTTCTTCAACTCGTTCTACCTGGTTCAGCTGTTCATCTAAGCTGCTACCTGCGCTGAGTGTTTGGGTTAGGTTGACAGCGTTCTGTTCGTCTTCCCCCAAAAAGTTTGTTTTCATTAAGGGGTAAGCCGCTATTGTTCCTCCAAAAATAACGAGAGAAGCAAGAAGCGTCACACCCGGTTTTTTTAGAGTCCAATCAATTACTGGCAGATAAACTCGCTGCAATTTGGTCACAGCACTTCCGTCGGCAAGCTCTGCTGTGCCCGTGCGATCAATGGTGTCGTGCTTGCTTACATTTTTAACGGTGTCAGGTTTTAAGAACCAGTAGGCAAGCACCGGCACTATCGTCAGTGAGACAAGTAGTGAAGCTAGTAACGCAAATGTGATCGTAAACGCAAACGGCCTGAAGAGCTCACCGACCATCCCCGACACAAATGCCAGTGGCAGAAATACTGCAACTGTCGCAATGGTCGAAGCGGTTATAGCTCCAGCAACTTCACGAACAGCTTTAATTATATTGGCAGTTTTACCATCTTCAGTAAGATGCCGTTTTATGTTCTCTATAACCACAATTGAGTCATCAACAACTCGTCCAATAGATATTGTTAATGCACCAAGTGTGAGCAGATTGAGTGTATAGTCAGCGAAGTTTAAGCCGATAAATGTAAGCAAAACTGACGTTGGAATTGAGACTGCAGTCACTAGCGTCGCGCGCATTGACAACAAGAAGACGAGAATAACGAGAATCGCAAAAACAAGTCCCAGTAGTCCTTCTACCGCTAGCGTCTCAATTGAATCTTCAATATAGGGAGCCTGGTCAAACACCACAGTAAATGACGCGTCACCAAACGACGGCTCAAGTTCCCGCAGTATTTCTTGCACTGCATGTGAAACTTCTACAGTATTAGCTGAAGATAGTTTAGTTACAGCAATTGTGACAGCGCTCTCACCATTAATGCGAGAAATGCTAGTAACCGGATCTGAAGTTAGCTCAACTTTTGCAACTTCGCTAATTTTCAGGGGTGGCCTAGGTTGGCCCGTGAGCGGATCTGAAGCTGCCGAGATAAGTGGGATTTCTTTTACCTCATCAACCGATTCAATAGAACCACCCACCTGCACAGACATCGTGTTATTACTTTCAGTAATTTCACCCGCAGGTAGAAGCACTCCGTTTTGTTTCAGTGCGTCTCGGATAGACTGCCCAGACAGACCCGCCTCGAGCAGTTTATTCTGGTCTGGGGTGATTGAAACTCTCTCTCCGGCGGCACCGCTGATTTGCACCTGTCTGACGCCATCGATGTCTTCAAGGTTTGGCACCGCAAGAGTTTCTAAAAGTTCAACTACCTTGTTAAACTCTGCGCCCTCCGAAATACCTACAGCTATTTGGATTACAGGAAAATCGTCTATACTCCCGGACCCAACCTGCGGTTCTAGGCCCTCTGGCAGGATTTGCGAAATACGTGAAATAGCGCGTTCAACTTTTTGTTCTGTCGATACTAGATCTGTGCCGTATTCAAACTCAAGCAAAACCATAGAAGCGTTGGTGCGCGAGGTTGATGAGGTTCGCTCTAACCCAGAGACACCCCTCACAGCTTCTTCAATCGGCTCAGAAACGTCTGAATTTACGACTTCAGGCGAGGCGCCAGGGTAGCTTGTTGCAACCGCAACGACGGGGAATTGCACTGAAGGCATCAGCTCTTGTTTGAGTCCCAATAGGCTTAAAACCCCGAAAAACATTGCCACGATCGTGACAAGAGCGATGAGCGCTTTGTTCTTTAAACTTGCTGTCGCGAAAAGATGCATAGGGTTAGTTTTTCACACTCAGTTGCATAATGGTTGTGTGGGCTTTGTAAAAAAAGATAAAACTATTAGAAATACTCTTGGAGCAGTCACTCCTGCAGATTTCGAGAAACTGCGACAGTTGCGCAAAATGCAAGCTGTTGCGCTGTGGCTACTTTTTACTATGGCCATTGTGTTTGCGATCTCGTTTAGTTTGCAAGACCGCTACCCCGTTTTTGGCTTCATCCGCGCAGCGAGTGAGGGCGGTATGGTTGGTGCGATCGCCGACTGGTTTGCCGTTACAGCTCTTTTTCGACACCCTCTGGGGCTTAAAATTCCTCACACAAATTTAATTGCTCGCAAAAAAGATGACATTGGTGAAGAGCTCGGCTCCTTCATAGAAGAAAACTTTTTATCTGAAGAGGTTGTTTACGACAAATTAGCGACAATAAGTGGCGCCAGGCAAGCGGGCGAATGGCTCAGCAATCGTGACAACGCAGACAAAATTAACGTTTTTGTTTCTGAGGTTGCAGTTGCTTCAATTACCGTGCTCAGCGATTCTGACGTGCAAGACCTCTTCGAGTCAATCGTACGTCGCCACGTGATCTCTCCCGAGTGGGGTCCCAACATCGGCCGTGCGCTAGAAAGCATGCTTCAAAGCGAGCACCAATCCACCGCAGTCGATATTCTCGCTGACCATCTAAGTGATTGGTTGCGCAACAATCCAGTGTCGTTTGAGCAGCTCATATCTTCAAGATTGCCCACCTGGGTGCCTAGTTTTGCAAATAGATTTGTTGATAAAAAGGTTCACTCTGAGACAATTAAACTTCTTGATGGGGTGCGTGGAGACCCAGATCACCCGCTCAGGTCGACCATTTCAAACATGCTGCATGATTTGGCAGAGGGTTTACAGACCGACCCTGCGCTTCAAAAGAAAGTTGAAAACTTGAAGCACGAAATTTTTACAAGTCGGCGTGTGCGAGAACTGCTCGGAGATATTTGGTCTGAGGCGAGATCGGCTCTGCTCACAATGCTCAAAGATCCGGAGAGTGAGTTGCGGTTAAGGCTCACTGGCGTTATCCAAGATGGTGGGTCGAGATTGGCCGAAGATACAACTCTGCAATACAAAATTGACGTCTGGGTGATGACCGCGATTTCTTATCTGGTGCGCACATACAGACACGACCTTGCGAATATTGTCAGCGAAACTGTGCACAAGTGGGACGCCACAGAAGCGGCAGAAAAGATTGAATTGCAGATAGGAAAAGATCTGCAATATATTCGCATCAATGGAACGATAGTGGGCTCGCTCGCAGGACTGACAATCTATACTATTGCTGTTTTTGTTAGCGGGATGTTCGCTTAATCTGCAAAAGCAATTGGCAGATATATGTCTTGCACACGGTCTGAAAGCGCGGTGTGGTCTGCTCTAGTGAATAAACCGCACTCATCAACAGTGCAATCAATACCCTCTCCTTCAGACGGCGGTACAACAAGCGTCACTTCAAACGTTCCCTCAGCCGCATCTTCGAAGGTGTGCGAAGCAAATGTGCGCCACGCCCAGTTGTTTGTGACCCAGGCGCTTTCTAAAGCTTCGTTTGAAATATCTTCAGTTTTTTCGGTTTGTGCATCCTCAGGAATTCCACCAAGACAAGGAGAAGGCCGCTCATCAGGGAGTTCAGGGACCTTACAAAACCCGACATATATGCCTATGTTTGAATCGTAACCAGATCCTCTCACTGTAAAAATATCTCCAGTTTTGATACTCGCAAGGTCAGCAGGTTCACCGTTCTCGTCGAAAGCTGTCAGATACCTCGTGCGAGCATCTTCTCCCACAGCAGTAACTTCGCTAACAAAACCAGTTGGTCGGTCCTGACCCGAGCTTCCTGTGCTTTCGTGAGTCAGCATGGGAACAAGGACTATCGCTAAAACCGCAATTACCGTAGCTAAGAGAGCGACCAACACCCAAATTAGTGTGCGCTTCATAATGCTTCACCTCTATCAGATAGTTTAATGGGAGCTCACAGCCAGATCAAAGACTAAGACGTGCTAAACTACCCTACATACTTATTAATGTATATGTCATTTCCGCCTCGAGGGTTTAACGATCAGCGAGGCCTGAGTCGTGTAAGGGGGTCTCGCATGGGGCGTGGCCGTCAGAAGGCTAAGCACACCAAGGTTGCTAGGCAGCTCAAATATTCTCGTTCAGAAACAGACCTTTCAGATCTGGAGCGCGAATTAGGTATCGTACGAAACGAAGATGACGTTGTTGAAGATGATCCGTGGGCAGAATACGCAGACAAGTACAACTCACTTTATGACGAAGACGAAGAAGAGTAGACTTTCTTAGCTAAGAATCGCCTGCTAACCGCGATAAGAACCTACTAATCGCACCGCACCTCCGTCTACACCCTTGGCTCCTTGTTCAAAGCCTTCAAATGATTTTTGAACGGTAGAAACTCTTCCGGCATACCAAGTTTTTATGCCGGATGTCTCTAGCGCGCGCGAAACTCCCTCAGCTTTACCTGCATCAACTACAGCGAACATGCCGACACCCATGTTCCACGCTGATTCAAGGCTTTCGAGTTTGTGCCCACCTAGATCTGCAAGGTGTCTGAAGACGGGCAGTGGCGACCACGTGGATCGATCAATCTCAACCCATGTGCCAACTGGAAGCACCCGAGCAAGGTTAGCCGCGATACCTCCGCCTGTGACGTGGCTCAGTGTATGAATAGCACCCTTGAGCTCTGGGGTTTCAAGCACGCGCAAAAGAGGTCCGGTGTAAAGCATTGTGGGTTCAAGAAGCACTTCGCCATATGTGGCACCCAATTCAGCAGAGTGATCAGTGTAGCTTAGCCCTGCATCTGCCATGATCTTACGTACGAGTGAATAGCCATTCGAATGGATCCCGGAGGCTCCCATTGCTAGCACTATATCGCCATCATGCACTCGTTTGGGTTGCAGCATTTCTTCTGCTTCTACAACTCCGACGGCCGCTCCCGCGACATCGTAATCATTAGGTCCCAAAAGACCGGGGTGTTCGGCGGTCTCGCCACC
>DATJCC010000048.1:0-49426 GCA_035514995.1 Microbacteriaceae bacterium | reverse complement strand
ACAGAGTCCCGTTGCACTATTCACTCAGTTTAGGGATCCCAAAAATATTATGCTTTAGGTTTCTCTTTAGCAAAACCTCGGGCTAAGATCCACAGCGCATAGCAACCGATTATCCAATCCCTGCACTAAATTTTAGAGTGTAATAGCTAAGCTACCCGGACCAAAAACAACGATAACTGCTGCGAGAACCAATAGCATCAGATCGTATTCTGGCCCACCCTTTTGCGCCCAATAACTGCTTTTCCATTTGAACATGTGCATGCTTGTTGTTATCAGCATCAACACAATTACGCCCAGCCCCGCAAGCTGTGAGAGAAAACCTGTGGCAAACGATACGGCTGCCGCCAGCTCTGTTATCGCAACGAACCAGGCCAACGGCACTGGAATTTCATCGTTCTTTGCAAACTTTGGTATGTCTTTCATCTTAAGCATGGCTTCTCGGGTGAAAGCTACCGTAAGCACAATCCGCACCACCAGAAGTGTCACGGTTGCGATTAATGAAGGCACAACGATCATGACACCTGACCTACCTCTAACTAGTAGAAACTGTGACTAAAGCTTACGCTTCTTTAAAAGCCTTGTACACTGCCCACCTCAATTAAAAGCACCCCTCCAACAATTAACACTATTCCAAGACCCATCAGCCAGCTAAGAGGCTCTTTGAAGAATATCTTTGAAAGAACCGCAGTTAAGACAACCCCCGTTGCTGTCCAAATACCGTAGGCAACGCCAAGGTGCATCCCGCCTGCTAACGCCAAAATGAGCATAGTAAATGAGGCAAGATAGCCGACCGCTACCCCTATAAACCATAATTTCTTACCGAGTGATGCCATTCTTAAAGACAACGTTCCTGTCACTTCAAAAATTACGGCCCCCGCAAGCCAAACCCAAGCCATTATGTTGCTCTCTCTTTAGTGGAATGCTCTTTAGTTAAATGCTGCTTAGTTAAGTGTTGTGAAGCGTGCTGGGAGCCAATCTCGACAAACAAAACACCAATAATAACTAATAAGATTCCAAGCCACATCACTAAGGTCAGCGGCTCCGCAAATATAAGGTGAGCCAGCAAAGCGGTAAGCGCTACACCGGCTGAACCCCACACTCCGTAGGCAACCCCTAACGGCATTCCCGCTTTAAGCGTCTGGCTTAGGCAGATGAAAGCAATAAGGTATCCGACCACTATTACGATATATAGGATTGGAAAATCGAGTGCGCCCTTTAAAGAGAGAGTCGCACCTACCTCAAAAATTATGGCGCCCGTAAGCCACGCCCACCTATCCATATAGCTGTTTCATCTTTCACCAAACTTCAGAGACTTTTCCAACTGGTTTTTCTGACTGATTTTAAGTTTATTCTCTCACCAACAAGAGCCGAGCTCGCTGAAAAGCTCAGTCTTGCAATAATGTATTTATGAGCAATGCAGCAATAAAACTTGAAACGCTGATGCGCGAACTTGTACGTCAGCATCCGAGACTTGTAGCAAAAATCTTTTTAGTTGCTGACCCGCAAGAGCTAAAAGATGCATCACCTGCTGAAGCTACTTCCCACAGTTTAGTGGCCTTCCCAACTAGCGCTGAAGAAGTTCAACTTCTAATAAATTTCGCGCGCAACAATGCTTTAGCAGTTATTCCCCGTGGTGCGCGAACGGGCCTTTCTGGTGGATCAGTACCAATTTCACCAAGTTTAATAATTGATGTATCACGCATGAAAAGGGTGCAAGAATTTGATCCCGCTGCAAGAAGATTAGTTGTAGAGCCTGGGGTCACACTGGGCGAAATCGAAGATTTGCTTGATCCGCTCGGTTTTATGTACCCGCCCGACCCTGCAAGCTACCGAGTTGCCAGCATAGGTGGCACAGTCGCCACTAATGCGGGTGGCTTACGCTGTGTCAAATACGGGGTCACAGCTGACTGGGTGCAAACTCTAGACGTTGTGCTGTCAACCGGAGAACTTGTAACTCTGGGACATCCCGTCATAAAAGATACAACTGGATATAACTTAAAGAATTTATTTATTGGATCTGAGGGCACACTCGGGGTCATTACCAAAATAGGTATTACTTTCTGCCCGAAAGCGAGTGAATCAATTTTAACTCTTGTGGCTTTTGCAAACATTACAGACGCAGCTAGCGCGGTAATAAGCATCTTAGAAACCTTCACACCTTCTATGTGCGAAATACTTGATGCGGGAGCGCTGTTAACTCGTGACACTTCTGCTCTCACACCACTTCTAGGAGAAGTGTCAGGGTGGGGTGCCGACCCGGCCCTGTTGATGCTTGAAGTTGATGGACTCGCAGCATTGCAAGAGGCAACAAAACTGAAAGAAATTATTTCCAACACCCAGGTTGGTTTTCATCACGTGCAAGAACACGAGATGGCGGCAGTGCTTGAGGTGAGGCGTGGGTCAACTCCCGGTCGAAGTGCTTTAAGAAACAACTCGAGTGATCCCACTGAAGTTTCGGCTGAGGCGCTTGTAGAGCGATCAACCAGCTTCCCGATGATCGCTCAAGATATTTCTGTCCCTATAACAAAGCTGCTAGACACAATTTATTTGGTGCGCGAAGTTGCAACAAAATTTGGTCTCAAAACTCGTATCGCAGCTCATGCTGGAGACGGAAACCTGCACGTATTTTTAAGTACACAAAATGCAAAGTCAAGCGCAGCGACCTCGAAACATTTTAAAGATGATGAAGCATCTCTTGAAACAGCGATGGATGAAATTTTAAGCACCGTCTATGAGTTTGGTGGCGCGACATCTGGTGAACATGGAATCGGTCTGCTAAAAACAAAATGGGCTCGTGATGATCTAGGAACAACTTCAATAAACCTGCACCATAAGATCAAAGACGCCCTTGACCCTACTGGAATTATGAACCCCGGTAAGGCCTTCTGAGCGTGTTATGCATAAAAGCTTTAGCTCCCAAGAGCTACCTGTCACAATAGAACATTTTGAGCGATAACGCTCCCTTGAAGTTAAACTCACAAATCAGATTATGCGTCGTATCGACGAATTAGAGCTGCTAACGCCTGCCCGCCACCGATGCACATAGTAACGACTGCGTATTCAAGGTCTCTTCGGTGTAGATCCATCGCAGCGCGAACAGTCAAGATTGCAGCTGTTGCGCCAACCGGGTGACCTAACGCTATCGCTCCGCCGTATGGGTTAGTTTTTGCTAAATCTAAGCCAGCATCGCGGATCACTGCAACAGCCTGCGATGCAAAAGCTTCGTTCAGTTCAATAACGTCTACGTCTGCAGGGGTCAGCCCTGTTTGCTTCCAGAGGCGTTCAAGCGCAAGAACTGGTGCGTAACCCATCATCTCGGGTTCTAACGCTGCAGTAGTGACGGCTTCAATCGTAGCCAACCCTTTAAGGCCTCGAGCTCGAACATCAGATTCGCGCATCAAAACCGCGGCACCAGCACCATCATTTATGCCTGATGAGTTGCCGGCCGTAACCGACCCACCCTCAGCAAATGCTGCACGCAGACCCCCCAACACTTCAATAGTTGTATCTGGTTTGGGGTGTTCATCTTTTTCAATCAACACAGGTTTACGCCCACCAGAAGAAACTGCAATAATCTCTTCGGAGAATGCCGCTTGCGCCTCAGGGGAGTCTGCGCGCTGCTGTGAGAGAAGCGCAAATTCATCTTGTTCTTGCCTACTAATGTCATATTTATTTGCGACATTTTCGGCAGTAACGCCCATATGCTTTTTGCTGAAAGGGTCGGTCAATATCGCAAGTGTTCCATCGAGTAGCGAGCGATTTCCCAACCTAGCACCACTACGAGCACCAAAATCTAAAAACGGGGTGCGTGACATTGATTCGTTACCACCGGCAACAATTACGTCAGCTCCACCCCAAAGTAGCTCTTGAGCACCAGACCAAATCGCTTGCAAACCAGACCCGCACAACCTGTTTACATTGAATGCGGGCACACTTTTATCCAGTCCCGCGGCAAGGGCTACGCGCCGGGCGTTATACGCATCGGGGCCGACCTGTGAGATGCAACCCATAATAACTTCGTCGACTTCTTCAGTAGCGACTCCAGCTCTGCTGAGTGCTTCCGTTACCGCAGCCGCCCCCAATTCATAGGCATCAACGTCTTTAAAAACACCGTTGTATGATCCGATTGGGGTGCGCGCTCCGGCTACAAGTACAACCTTCTCAGCCATCACTGTTACTCCTTAGCTTCTTCTACCCGTTCGCTAGCCGCAAGAACTTCCTTATCAGCAACATACCCATCAATATGGCGCTCGTCTACCCCGTTATATGCAGAGAGCGGGCGAATCAGAGCATTTGATGCTGTCTGTTCCATAATGTGAGCTGTCCAGCCCGTAACCCTTGATGCGATAAAGAGCGGAGTAAATGTGAGAACATCGAAACCGATCAGGTCGTATGCTGGGCCCGAAGGATAGTCGAGGTTTGGATAAATTCCTTTGCGGCTGACAAACTCGTCTTCAAGTTTGTTATAAAGCTCAAGCACGTCTGGGCGGTCGCAAAGTTCTACGAGTGAATCGAGTGCCTTTTTCATGGTTGGTACTCGTGAGTCACCACGTTTATAAACGCGATGACCAAAACCCATGATTTTGCGTTTTTCTGCGAGCGCCTTATCTAACCACTCTTCGACTTTGTCTGCTGAACCAATTTCGTTGAAAATATGCAGCACGGCTTCGTTTGCTCCGCCATGCAAAGGTCCCTTTAACGCACCGATAGCGCCGACCACTGCAGAGTAGATGTCTGAAAGGGTTGAGGTGATAACCCGGGCAGTGAATGTTGAAGCGTTAAACGAGTGCTCGGCATAAAGAATCATTGACTGGTTGAAAGCATCAACGACTTTAGGGTTCAACACTGTTTCTTGGGACTCTTCACCAAAGGTCATCCACAAAAAGTTCGCAGCATAATCTAGATCGTCACGGGGTTCTACCAATTCTTGGCTTCTACGGCGTCTCTGCCCGTAAGCAACAATTGCGGGTAGCGCTGCATACATGCGGATGGCACGGTCTAGGTTTTCTTCTGGGCTTCCTGCAGCGTCTAGCACTGAACCTCCGCCCGAAGTGTCTGATGCGCCTATAACCGAAACGGCGGTGCGCACTTCGTCCATCGGGTGGGTTTCAAGTGGTAATAAGTCGATAGCAGCTTTGACGTTTTTAGCTAGTGCTCTGTATTCGCGTTCTTTTGTGCGCAACTCGTTTAGCTGTTCTTCGTTTGGTAGCTCACCATTCCAAAGCAGGTATGCAACCGCTTCAAATGGTTGAGTTGCTGCAAGCTCTTGCACGGGATACCCGCGGTACAGCAGGCTGTTTGATTCGGGGTTTACCTTAGATACCGCGGTGAAGTCGGCTACAACTCCTGCGAGTCCTTTAAAAACTGTTTCATCTGCCATCTGGCGCTCCTTCGCAAAGAATAAAAATGGCCCGTGCTTAAATTTATACAGCACGGGCCCAATTAATTACCGCTTGACCTCAAAATTAAATACATTCTGGTCAAAATGATTGTAATCTTCGTAGTCAACGAGTTCGTAAAGATCAGCTCGGTGCTGCATTTCGTCAAGCTTCGAAGTGAGGTGGCCCTCCTCGACGATTGTGTCGAGTGCACGGGAGGTAGCTCCCATTGAGATGCGCAACATCGAAACCGGCCAGATCACGATATTGACACCAACGCTCTTTAGCTGTTCAACAGAAAAAAGCTCGCTTTTGCCAAATTCGGTCATGTTTGCCAATATAGGCACATCAACTGCCTCTCGCATAGCAGCAAATTCTTCTAGAGTGCGCATGGCCTCTGGAAAGATTGCGTCTGCTCCCGCGTCAACCAGCGCTTTTGCACGATCGGTCGCCGCTGCTAGTCCCTCTGCTGCGCGAATATCGGTGCGTGCCATAATAAGAAAGTTCTCGTCACGGCGCGCATCTACAGCTGCACGGATTCTTTTAGTGGCTGTTTCTTCATCAACAACCGCTTTACCATCAAGGTGCCCACAACGCTTTGGGTTGACCTGATCTTCGATGTGGCAGCCAGCCAGTCCCGCATCTTCAAGAGTTTGAATTGTGCGCGCAACATTCATTGGTTCACCAAAACCTGTGTCGGCATCGATGATCGCTGGTAGTTCTGTCATCCGAGCAATCTGTTGGCCACGGCCTGCAACTTCAGTGAGAGTTGTTAAGCCGATGTCTGGAAGACCAAGATCTGCAGCTAAAACTGCGCCAGAGATATAGACACCCTCGAAGCCTTTGCGCTCTATCATGCGTGCCGAGAGCGGGTTAAACGCTCCCGGAAAACGCATGATTTCACCGCTTGCAAGCTGTTCCCTGAAAAGCCGCCGCTTTTCTGCAGGATTTGTTTTTGCATAGAGCATTAGAAGATTCCCTTCGGGGCTGACTCAAGGTCGAGCAGACCGGGTTTTGCAACAATGTTTAGTTCTTGCACTTCTTCAACTGTTAGTTCTGGCAGACGCTGAACTAACTCTAAGAAACGCTCAATCTCGGCTTCTTCAAGCACAGGCTCGGCAAGTAGACGGAATTTAGCAATGTAGTTGTCCCGTGCAAATGGTCGCGCACCTAGGGGGTGTGCATCAGCGACCGCGATTTCATCTACAATCTTTGTTCCGTCTGCGAGTTCGATCTCAACACGACCACCAAAGGCCTTCTCATCTGGGTCTTCAGAGTGGTAGCGACGGGTCCATTCTGGATCTTCAAGAGTGGTTGTTTTGTTCCACAACTCGATTGTGTCGGCTCTCCCTGCGCGCTCTGGTGTGTATGAATCGACGTGGTGCCATCCACCGTCTTGCAACGCAACAGCGAATATATAAGGGATTGAGTGGTCTAATGTTTCACGTGAAGCAGTTGGGTCGTACTTCTGTGGATCATTAGCGCCTGAACCAATCACATAGTGTGTGTGGTGGCTGGTGTGGATCACGACAGACTTTACGTTGCCTTCCTCTAGCAGCTCCGGGTGCTCATTGTGCAGTTTACGAGCCAAGTCGATTAGCGCCTGAGCCTGGTACTCTGCGGAGTGTTCTTTAGTGTAGGAATCTAAAATTGCGCGTTTTGATTCGCCCTTTGCCGGAAGAGGAACTTCGTAAGAAGCGTCTGGACCGTCAAGCATCCAGGCGATGACACCATCTTCACCTTCATAGATTGGGCTTGGTGATGTCTGACCGCGCATCGCACGATCGGCTGCCTCTACCGCCATTTTGCCAGCAAACGCAGGGGCGTGTGCTTTCCATGTCGAGATTTCGCCCTTACGGCTCTGCCTTGTAGCAGTTGTTGTGTGTAGACCTTGGCCCACTGCTTGATAAATGGTCTCAGTGTCAAGGCCTAAGAGGGTTCCGATACCCGCCGAAGCAGATGGCCCAATGTGTGCAACGTGATCAATTTTATGTTTGTGCAGACAGATCGAGCGCACCAGGTTCATCTGAATCTCATACCCGGTTGCGATTGCTCTGTTAACAGCTTTACCGTCTTTACCGAGGTGCTGAGCCACAGCCAAGATCGCTGGGATGTTGTCGGCAGGGTGAGAGTAATCAGCCGCCAAGAAGGTGTCGTGATAGTCAAGCTCACGCACTGCGACACCGTTTGTCCATGCAGCCCACTCCGGGCTCACCCGCTGATCAGCTGGAAGGCCAAAAACTGTCGCACCTTTACCACCAGTCGATGCTGGGTGGCTAAGAGCCTGTGCGCGTGAAGCAATGATTGGGCCGCGATTTAATGATGCTGCAGCGACTGCAGCGTTATCTATGATGCGGTTGATGATCATATCTGTAACGTCTGCGTCAACCTCAACCGGATCGGTAGCAACCTCTGCTATTTTCCAAGCTAGTTGCTCTTCGCGAGGAAGATCTTCCTCGCTTTTATAGACACGTACGTGATGTTTGATGGTCATTGTTATCCTTCCGATAGAGAGCTAATTATTGCTTTAAGTGCGTTGTGCAGGTGCACGTGTGTGGCGTGTGCGGCGAGCTCTTCATCGCCGTCTGCTATCGCTGACGCGATAAGTTTGTGTTCTGCTGCGGACTGCCCCAAACGAGCCTGGTTATCTCGTGCGAGATTGCGAGCCCTCGCTAGATGTGTGCGAATCACACTGAGCGCCTGAACCATGTATGCGTTATCTACAGCCTGATCTAGCGCTTCATCAAATTCAGCGATTAGTGCGTAATAGTTGTCAGTGCTAGTTTTTTCGGTCGGGTTTGCGCCACTAAACCCGGCAGCCAATTTTGCAAAAACTTGCGGATCTGCCCGTTTTGCCGCCAGCCTGGCCGCGGCTTCTTCTAAGGCTCGTCGCGCTTCAAAGAGACGTTTGATGTCCCCCAAGTCAAAACCTGAGACTACTGTTGTGCGCGGTGAAAGCTGCTGGGCGAGTCCGTTTGCGATCAACTTTCCAATCGCTTCGCGCATAGGAGTTCTACTAACCCCAAGCCTTGTAGCCTGTTCCACTTCACCCAGGACTGAGCCCGGAGCGAGCGTTCCTGTCTGTATCTCGCTCACAAGTTTTGCGTAAGCACGATCGCTTACACGCATTTCTTTTGTGAGACTCATACCTCTAGTGTATACATTAACTGTCATTTATGCATCTTTTTTTGCAAAACCACAAGCTAACGCATACACAAAGCGTGTTTGTCTTAAATTTTTACTTTCTCGCGAAGTTACTTATGCGTTCGTTTGCATCAGGGGTTACAGAAGCAATCGCGATGGTTTTTGCTTCTTCAATTAACTGCTCTTCAAAGGTGCGCTCGTAGCTTGAGCGCACCAAACGTTTTGCCTGTCCATAAGCCCAGGCAGCGTTATTTGCCCAGTGAGCCGCAACTTCTTCGGCGCGCCCGAGCACATCATCATCTGCAACCACCTCAGCCACGAGCCCCCAGTCCTTCGCCTCTTGGGCGGTCAACATGGTGTCTTGTAAAGTCAACTGAAGTGCGCGCCTCTCCCCTATTGCACGACCGAGCAGAGCAGAGACCGAAAGATCGGGTGTGAGCCCCACCTTTGCATAAAGACTTCCAATTTTTGAGCTCTCCCCAACAACCGCGTAGTCACAACTCAATAAAACTCCTAGCCCGCCCCCTGCTGTTGTGCCATGCGCGGCAGCAACAACTGGAATGCTAGAAGTGACGAGATTGCGCATGCCCTCGCTTATTTTATGAGCAAGTTTAAGCATCGACTCATCTCGATCAACCATCTGAGCCATTGCGCGCACATCACCCCCGGCGCAAAAAGCTCGTCCTTCTCCACGCACCAATATGGCACGAACAGCGTTATTATTAACAGCTTCGGCCGTTGCCTCAGCCCACTCAGACGCGGCTTCAGCGTCAAAAGCGTTCATTCGCTCCGGGCGATTGAGAGTAATTCTTGCTAGACCGTTTTCAATGTTTAATAGAACAGCGTTTCCCATGCCGCCATCTTAAACGGTTGTGGGTTACATCGCATGTGCGACACCGCTTGGGATCACAAACCAGCAACGCTACTCAGCTCGAGAGTCAATTCAGTCAAGCAACAGAGCGGGCTCTTCAAGAACAGAAGCAACATCAGCCACAAATCGGCTCATTACATCACCGTCCATGACTCTGTGGTCAAAAGATCCACCAATAGTGGTAACAAAACGTGGAACGACCTCGCCGTCAACAACCCACGGTTTTTGTTTTATAGTCCCCATCGCCATAATTGCAGACTCACCAGGATTTAAAATGGGCGTTCCAAAATCAACACCAAACACACCAATATTGGTAATTGTAATAGTGCCATCGGTCATTTCTTCTGGCTGGGTTATTCCCTCACGGGCACGGTTTGTAAGCTGCTCAATTGCTTGTGCAAGCTGATAAAGACTGAGACTTTGCGCGTCTTTAATGTTTGGTACGATCAAACCTCTTGGAGTCGCAGCTGCAATACCAAGGTTGACATAGTTGTGCCTGATGATCTCAGTGTCTGACCACGTGGCGTTGATGCCGGGGTTGCGTCGCACAGCCCAAATCATCGCTTTTGCCATCATTAAAAGCGGCGATACCTTAACCCCAACAAAGTCAGTCGAAGATTTTAAACGCTTAATATACTCCATAGTGCGAGTAGCATCAACATCAACAAAAACACTCACATGAGGTGCCTGAAATTTACTTTTGACCATGGCATTAGCCGTCAGCTTACGCACCCCTTTAATTGGGATCCGCTCTTCTCGATCGGTAGCAAGTTCTGGTGTCACCAGGTTGCGAAAAACACTCACCTGTTCTGCGCTTCGCACAACATCTTCGCGGAGCACCTCCCCCACTTTGCCCGTGCCGGTCACCTTGCCAAGATCCACACCAAGATCTTTCGCTAATTTACGTATGGGTGGTTTAGCTACAACGTGTCCTGCCCCAACAGGTTGCACCATCGCACGATCTAGAAGCGGCTCACCCCCACGACGTCTACGACTTTTAACCTCACCACCGGTTCCGTAACCAACAAGAACGGAACCAGAAGAATCTTTTTTATTATCAGCTACATCCTTATTGCCACCTAAGTCGGAGCTAGCTTTCGCTTCAGTGGCAGTAGATGATTGCTCATTGCCGCTTCCTGTCGGGCCCTCATCTGTAGCGCCAACGTCTACTTTAACCCTCATGATTGGTGTTCCAACAGGAACGGTTTCACCTTTGCTAACAAGTAGCTCCGAAATGACTCCGGTGAAAGGTGACGGTAACTCAACAATAGATTTTGCTGTCTCAATCTCACAAATTGCCTGGTTTAGTTCAACAGCGTCACCCGGCGCAACAGACCAGCTAACTATTTCTGCCTCTGTAAGACCTTCACCAACATCGGGAAGCACAAATTCCATATCGCTCATGATTAAAGCCTCATCTCTGGAGTGTTTCGTTTGTTAAGTGTTTCGTCATAAACATTGTATTGATTCCAGATTTTAATAATTCATTGCTCGGTCGACCGCTTCGAGCACACGATCAGCGTCAGGTAGATATAGGTGTTCTAAACCTGCTGGGGGGAAGGGGATGTCGTATGCACTCACACGCAAAGGGGGCGCTTGCAGAGAAAAGAAACACTGTTCGCTAACTGTCGCTGCTATCTCAGAACCGACACTCACATTCCCCGGCGCTTCTTGGGCCACAACGATGCGCCCAGTTTTGCGCACAGAGCGCATGATGGGGCCGTAATCGACGGGTGATATCGAGCGTAAATCTATTACCTCCGCGCTAACACCCTCGCTTTCGGCAATTTCAGCCGCTTGCAAAAGTGTTGTAACCATAGAGCCAAAGCCAACCAGCGTAACGTCTGAGCCATCTTTAGCAACTCGCGAGTTATTCATGCTTACCGCAGGCTGAGCAAAAGCTACCTGACCTTTAGACCAATACCTTGCTTTTGGCTCCATAAAAATTACTGGATCGTTGTCAGAGATTGCCTGCTGAATCATCCAATAAGCGTCATTTGCGTTGGCCGGACTAACCACCCGTAAACCCGCCGTATGCGCAAAATATGTTTCAGGGCTTTCTTGATGGTGCTCGACAGCACCTATCCCGCCACCGTATGGGATGCGAATCACAACCGGCATGTCCATACCACCATCGTGTCTGTTGCGTAGCTTCGCCAACTGTGTGGTGATTTGGTTGAATGCGGGAAACACAAAGCCATCAAACTGTATTTCAACAACGGGCCTAAACCCGTTCATTGCAAGACCTATTGCACTGCCCACTATCCCTGCTTCAGCCAGGGGCGTATCTAATACACGGGCCGAACCAAACTCTTTCTGCAAGCCATCAGTAACACGAAAAACGCCTCCGAGTGGGCCAATATCTTCACCCATAAGGAGCACGCGCTCATCATTACTTAAAGCTTCATACAGACCCAAATTTATTGCTTTAGCGATCGGTAAAGATTCAGGTTTTGGCTTGTTAGTTGTCACTAGTTGCCTCCCTCAAATGATTCTTCATACCTTTTGAGCCATTCACGTTGCTCATCTATATGCAGATTCTTTTCAGCATAAACGTTAGTAAACATACTGTCTGATTTAGGCTTTGGCAGGTTTAAGATGCGCTCCCGCACCTCTCTAGCGTTGTCGACAGCACGTTTTTGGGCGTCAACGAAAAAATCCTCTGCGACATCACGACTGCGCAAATACTGTGCCAGGCGCACAATCGGGTCTTTATCTCGCCACTCTTCAAGCTCCTCATTATCACGATACCTAGTCGGGTCATCACTTGTTGTGTGCGCCCCAATCCGATACGTGAGAGCCTCGATGTATGCAGGTCCATAGCCTTCTCTAGCATTCCTGAGCATCCGCCTGCCAACTGCGAAAGCCGCGAGCGCGTCATTCCCATCAATTTGAACACTCGGAATGCCAAAACCCAAAGCTCTGCGATATATCGGAGTGCGCGACTGTCTTGTCACTGGCACAGATATCGCCCACCGGTTATTCTGCACAACAAAAACTGTTGGAGTTTGGTAGCTAGCAGCAAACACCATTGCTTCGTTTGCGTCACCCTGACTGGTTGTCCCGTCACCGTAAAAAACCATTGTTGCGGCCCCCGTCGGGGTGCCCTTTTCACCGGCTTCGAGTGTCTTATCTCCGCTAGCTAATTTTGCTTCAAGAAGCTGACCAAGCGCGAAGCCGGTTGCGTGCTGCGCCTGCGCTCCAAGCACCAAAGTGTAGAGATGAAAGTTGCCGTTTTTTGGGTCTTTAACATCCCACCCACCGTGGGAGACACCCCTAAACTGCTTAGCAATATCTGTCAGGTCAACCCCACGCACATCTGCCACAAGATGCTCTCTATATGCCGGAAAGATATGGTCTTTTGCTTCAGCTGCAAAAGCTAACCCCGCTTGGCATCCCTCTTGGCCTTGGCTTGGTGCCCAGAGCGCTAATTGCCCCTGCCTTTGCAGATTTGTGCATTCTGTATCAAAAGCACGACTGCGTTGCATCGCTTCATACCATGACTTAATTTCATCAACGGTAACGTCTTCTAGCTCAGCAGTATACGCTTGCGCGCTATCGCTTGGATCCCAATTACCCTCTTTGTCTAAGAAGCGTATTGGTTGCGGATCATTAAAGCTGTTTTCTACAAGGTTTGCAGTCACAGGCTCACGCTTTCTTTTTAAACTCGCCAGCAATTCTTAGAACTTCAGGCACGCTTTCTGCTTCTCCAACAGAGATGCGCACCCCACTTCCGGCGAACGGTCGGACAAGAATACCCTCTTGCATGAATGCTTCGGCAAAAGCTAGCGAGTCATCTCCCAGAGGGACCCACACGAAATTACCCTGCGCTTCTGGAATTTCATATCCAAGACTGCGAAGCCCTTCAGCTAGAGCTACTCTGCGATCAACTAATTGAGCTATTTGTTGATTGAGTTGATCGCTGACAGCCGGGGTTAGTGACACAGAAGCCGCCGCTTCTGCCTGTGCAGTCACAGAGAGTGGAATTCCGGTAACTCGTGCGGCTTCCCAAACTGCCGGGTGCCCAACACCGTAACCAATACGTAAAGCTGCGAGGCCGTAAGCTTTCGAAAAAGTGCGCAGAACCACAAGGTTTGGGTAGTCTTCTAAGACTTCTTCTCCACGCACAGCCTTCGAATCCGTTACTAGCTCCCGGTAAGCCTCATCTAGTACCACAAGCACGTCTTTGGGTACGCTCTTCATAAAGCTATGAAAATTTTTCGCTCCAATCACCGGTCCTGTTGGATTATTTGGTGAACACAGGAGTATTGCTCTGGTGTCTTCGGTGACAGTTTTTGCCATGGCCTTTAGATCATGCTCAAACTTGTTATTAAGCGCAACCGGTATACCTTTAGCGCCTGTTGCAATGCTCAATAGGGGGTAGCCCTCAAAGCTTGGCCATGCATAAACATAGTTATCGCCCGGACCAGCTACAGCGTGTATGAGCTGATAAAGTATCGAAACCGAACCAGCAGCTAAATGCACCATGTGCTGGCTAGTTTCAGCATTTAAACCAAAAAGACCACCGATAGCTGCTCGCAACTCGGGCATTGCTACAGCAGCATAGCGGTTAACATCAGCGTTATTGACCGCTTCTTGTACCTCAGGCAAAGTGGCAAAGGGGTTTTCGTTACTCGAAAGTTTAAATCCCTGTTTACTGGGCGCCATACCCTGTTTATAAGCGGGCACAGCTAAAACTTCGGGGCGAATCTTTACAGGAGTTTTGTTGAGCTCTTCCATTTGTCTAAGTGTAACGACCTGCACACACTATTACGATATATAGATTTTGCTTGTGTAAAATTCAGGTATTTCTGCGAAGATTAAGTTATGCGCAATTTAGCAAGAATCTTAGTAACAGCTCTCGCCCTATGGATCACCACGCTGATTGTTGGTGGTCCCGGCGAAAAAGGTATTTGGGTGCAACAAACCGGTGATGACACTCTGGGCTTAATTTTCACTTTTGTTGTGGTTGCACTAATCTTTGCTCTTGTTAACATGACCCTTGGCACAGTGGTGCGCATCGTGTCGATCCCTTTACGAATTTTAACGCTCGGGCTATTTAGCCTTGTTATTAACGCACTGATGCTTCTGCTGGTTGGTTGGATATCAGGTTTGATCGGCTTTGGGCTGCAAGTTGACGGATTTTGGTGGGCCGTGTTGGGAGCAATAATTCTGTCTATCTCGACAACATTACTCAGCGCCATACTCGGGGTGCGCAAGAAATAGTCGCTCCAAACGACTTTGGCGGTTTGATGGTCTTACATCTGCAAGAATAGAAGGTATGACGAGCAATCAAACGAGCCTTCCACCGCAACCAATCAGTCCACTCGATGGGAGATATCGTGCAGCTGTAGCGGCTCTTGGCGATCATCTTTCAGAAGCAGGGCTCAACCGCGCCCGGGTGCACGTCGAAGTCGAGTGGCTCGCGTACCTGACTGAGCATTCACTTCTTGGCGGTAAACCCGTTGCAGCCGACACACTGCAAAAGTTACGCGACTGGGCCAAAAACTTCGGCCAAACAGAAATTGATCAGCTCGCTGAGACAGAAGCAGTCACCCAACACGACGTTAAAGCGGTTGAATATCTTGTGCGTGAGCAACTTGAGAAGCTGGGTCTCGAAGCTTATGCCGAACTCACACACGTTTGTTGCACAAGCGAAGACATAAACAACCTTTCGTACGCTCTAACAATTAAAGCAGCGACTAAAGACGTTTGGCTGCCCAAACTTCGCTCAGTCATCTCTGAACTGCACCGCCAAGCAAATGAATACCGTGATGTTGCAATGATGAGCCGCACCCACGGCCAACCCGCAACACCCACAACGCTTGGTAAAGAAATCGCTGTTTTTGTGCACCGTTTAAATCGGCAGCTTCAGCAGATTGAAAAAATTGAATATCTAGGTAAATTTTCGGGCGCGACGGGCAACTTCGCTGCTCACCTCGCCGCTGACCCTACAGCGCAATGGTTGACAATCTCACGAGAGTTTGTTGAAGGGCTGGGTTTGACCTGGAACCCGCTTACAACACAAATTGAGTCGCACGACTGGCAAGCGGAGTTGTACACCCGCATCGCTCACACCAACCGGATTTTGCACAACCTTGCCACTGATATTTGGAGCTATATCTCAATTGGATATTTCCGCCAGATACCCGTCGCGGGAGCGACAGGTTCATCAACTATGCCACACAAGGTGAACCCTATCCGCTTCGAAAACGCGGAGGCAAACCTTGAACTCTCGAACGCCATTCTTGATTCCCTCGCCGCAACACTCGTGACCAGTCGTTGGCAGCGTGACCTTACCGACTCTTCAGCGCAACGCAACATCGGGGTTGGCTTTGGCCACAGCATGCTTGCTCTCGACAATATTTTGAAGGGTTTAGCACAAATTGACGCGGATGTTGAAACTATTTCAGCAGATCTAGATGCCAACTGGGAAGTGCTGGCTGAAGCGATACAAACAGTGATACGTGCAGAGGTTACAGCCGGTCGCTCCAACATTAAAGATCCATATGCTGCGTTAAAAGACCTCACCCGTGGTAGAAGAATCGGTCAAAATGAACTTACTGAATTTGTTAACGATCTTGATATAGGTGAAGAGGCTAAAACCAGGCTTTTGAGCCTAACTCCGGCCACCTACACAGGAGTGTCGGCTGAGCTCGTTGATCTGCTCGGCTAACTAATTCTATTTAAAATAAAAACAATTAGTGAGCGTCATCGAGGCTCTTTCTAGCCTCAAGATCTTCTGGATTTGGCTTAATACCAAGACCCACTAGTGAAACTACCATCAGTGTCAAAATAAAAACTAGACCCAATACGATAGCCGCGAGTCTGAAGTCTTTTGTAGCAAGTAGCACGACCAGTGTCGCGAATATTGCAAGAACCGCTGAAAATCCGACAAGTTCAAGCGGCCGTAACCTATCTTTCTTACTGGGTTTGGTTGGGTTTTCATCCTGTTGGTTCATATTGAAATTCCTGTCTCATGTTGAGATTCTTGAGCCCTAGTTTCTTTTGAATCAGTTTCTTTTGGATCAAAGGCAGCTATTCCAAGATAAACACCAGCCATTATGCAAAAAGCTGCAAAAAAACCTACTACAGCCGGTAGATCGGTCGCGACAAAGGCGATTACAAGAACGAAAAACGTGCCGTAAGCGGCCACAAGAAGAGCTTTAGAGTTTTTTGTGATCATCCAAGCATACGCGTAAACTGCCACGTTTATTGCAGCCCATATGAGTAGCCCGAGCCTCAATTGCATTAAGTTTGCAGCAGAAATAGCCACAACAGCTAGCGCTAATGACAGCACGCCACTTAGAGCAGGAACAAAACCAGCGGGTTCTTTCTTGGTCTTTGTCCAATTAATAAATGAAGTCAAACCCAGCGCTAACCCAAAAACTACGATTAGCCAGGAGTTAAAGCGTAGGTCTTCATGCAGACCCTGTGTAAAGGTCACAGTAAAACCAGTCGCGAGAAAAATTATGACCGGGATAAGTAAGCGCGGGTCACGCTTTTCTAATGTTTCCAAGACATACCTCTTCTTAGACGCGTTAAACGTCTGTTTTAATCACTCCAATTGCTATCAAGTGTATCTGCTCACACTGGGCTGGTCTTTCAGCAAGCTCCACGCTTCGCCTCACCATTTAGGTGGTCTCGCGCCAAGATGCGGGCCCTGATTACCTATTTCACGACTGTTTATAATGATTCTGTTCTGTGAGACATCAAACACATGCCGAGCGGCAAGTTTGTCACCGGCTATTTTTCCAGCTATCCACGTAAAAGTGTTTTGATCGAGTGCCGCGCCACCCGCCAGCAACTGTATGGCCTGTAACATCAACATTTCAGGTAGAGCAGGGTGTGGTCCAACCGCATAGTTTAAACCCATCTTTTCAGGCTTTGGTGCCGCTGGAATGAGTCTGAGGGTCCATTTAATGTTGCGATCTTGCACCTGTGGGAGATCTGTTTGTTGCACCCGATCAAGCAAAATAAATTCTTGCTGCAGTTCACGCGCAACATCTAATGGCATTTTCGAGTCCAGACGCATAACATCAATCCGAAAAAGTGATTGCCATGCTGCTAAACCCAATCCATAAGGAGCAGCGACGAGCACCAAATTTTTGTCGGTTTCAGCAATTTTTGCCAACTTTAAAAAATCGTATCCGGCATGCTGAAACGCATCTGCATCGGGCAAGCTCACTCCCAGCGCACCAGCAGCCTCACCCAAAAGAGCAAAGCTTTCTTGAAACCTTATTCTGACACTGTCATTTTTAATTTCAGCAAGCGAACTAGTCGCAAGTATCCCCCCAGGCGCGCTCATTTTTTTAGCTTCTGCATCAAGCACCTGCATAGAACCAAGCTCCTGCATAGACGAGTCGCTTTTTGATTTTGAATCGTTTTCAAGTAGTGCGTCATCTAACTCTTGAGCAAGCTCGGCAAATAGCTTCCGCGCCAGTTTGACATCCAAATGCATTTTGTTCCTTATTTGAGATACATGCTCATGAAATCTCTTGTCTTTCGCCTCTCTTATTCTATCTAGCGACAGAGATCTCTATTATTTCTTTCACAGCTTCTACTATCTCGCTTCCCAGATCTACGCGCTTAAAAAATGGCTGATACCTTGCAAACATTTCATCATCTCGCACCCCGATACCCCAAACTTCAACCTGTTGCGAGCGCAAAGCATGCAGCATCTCGTTTGAAGCACTCAGATCAGAGGAGTGACCGTCGCTTAACATGATCACGACTCTTTTACGTTTTTTTTCACCCGAATTAAAAAGTTTTTTAGGGCCCAACCCGAGCTCCCGGGCTGCTTCTTGCAACGCTGCTGCATCATTTGTTGTGCCGCCGGTTTCGCGAACCTTGCCATAAAGAGCAAAGCGTGACTCGTCATCCATTGCAGCTGAAAGATTTTTAATCGTTTCGGTGTCAGAATCAAAAACGATTAAAGCTGTTCTTATCTCGACTCCGATTTCTCCTTCAACTTTTTCGATTTCTTTTAACTCGCGCATAAACCCGGCTAGCGATTCGGTTAAAACCAGAGCCGCGTCTGCTGCTGCAGTAGAGACAACTCGCATTGAAGATGACCTGTCGATTATCATCACATAATCAGTGTGCGCTGTTTCTAACCGTCTTCTTGGTTTACGCTCTCGTGGTCTGAAGGCCCGTGGGCGAGCAACACCAGCTAATGCCTCAGCAAGTATTTGCGGCAAACGGGTTTCGTCAAGCACTTCACCTTCTGGCTGTAGCTGTCTCGATAGTTGCATGCGGGGGCTGATTTGTTTGGCAAGATTGCTTCGCCACACATTTAGCATCTGTTCTATTTGTGGCGCCAAGGCATTAGCTCGAGATTGATACTGGGCTTGCGTAATTTTTGATTCAGCAGAGCTCGTGTTTTGATATCTCCTCTCTTCGTTCAGTTCATCTTTTTCGATCTGCCGCAAAAGATCTAGCATTTGCGGGCTTGTAGTAGCGATGGGGGTATCGAGTAGCGCAGTTACAGAAGCTGCACCAGTGGATTCAAAAAGGTCTGCGCCCTCTGCCGTGTCTACTTTTGAACTTTCTCTTTCGTGCGTTTCTGAATCTGCCTCAGTCGCGTGTTTAGCGTCTTCGCTCTCTGGTTCCAGCTCACCAGTCGTTGAACCAAAGTCAAGATCTGAAATGTGGTCTTCTTTGAGACCGGAAGCTACAACTGCTGAAGTCAGGCCCTGTTTCTTTTGCATCGCTTTTAAGAGACGTATATAGCCGGGAAGAATCAGCGCATTAAGTCTTTCAAATCTTGTAATCTGCGAAGATACTGGTGTGATGGCTTCGGCTACCACTGTCTCACTAAGTTGCTTAATTATTGACAGCTCCCCTGCAACCTCAGATTCAATTTCAAGTTTCTTGGCCTCACCCACGCTCTCCAAAAGCAATATCAATAACCACTGCTCAGTAAGATCAAGAGAGTGCAGGTTATGTGAAATGTGTTGATTAAACAGCTTTGCGAGATCAGACCTTAAGCTAGGAAACGCTGTGAGAATATCGCCGACAGATTCAAGCCTGTCGATTGTTTTAAAAACTTGTGCAAATTCTGGTCTAGCTTCTTCGATTGCTCTACGCCTTATCATGCGACGGGGCGCCTGTTTAGGAAGCCTGTAAACAGTCCAGACATCTAACAAAAGCATGGTCGCAAAAAGGCTCCGGTCGTGAGCTGTGCCTCCTAAAGTCGGATAGTACTGTTCACCAAAATAAACCGTATTACTTTCTATACGCCATTTTTCTCCTGGCTCGGTAACGAGCTTTACACCTATGGTGCTTCCTACGAACTGAAGTGTTTCTGCAAGGCTTTGAGCCATATTTAAACCCTACCGTTAAGTGACTTAAGTATCTAAAATTTTATTGAGACGTGGTAACGTGACGTCATGTCGGTTCTTCTACATGATCCATTTCTAAATGAAGTATCTGCCCTGTTCGCAGAGTTTAATGAGACCAAAAGGGCACTCCTGCTTGACGCCCAATCAACTTTAGATATGCAACAAAAAACTCTGATCAAGTCGCTTATTAATGAGAATGACTGGGATGCTCTGAACCAAATTTCAGAGGGCCTACCCTCATTTTTGGGTTTGCACATAAACGCACTTACACAATTAGCAACTAGCCTTGATCTGTTGTTACAAGATGAGAAGAGCAAGAATCTTGTAGATCGGGCCTTAACTTTTCGAGCGCAGAGTCTGCGCATCGCGATTCGTTTGCATAAGCAGCTTAAAAGCAAGAAGGCTCTTCTAGCTAAAACAGAAGACATTTATAATAGAGCTTTTCTATCAAAAAGATTTCCGACCTCATTTGAAAGCAAAGAGATCTCTCTTTTACAGTCCGATGCAGCTTCTTTTCAAGCCGACTTAAGTGCTATCACTTCAGAAGAACTAAGAGACGCTGTCTTACAGAATGTGGCTACGCTTCGTATCCGCGACGCGAACAAAGAACTCACCAGTGGACTGTTACTAACCCCCCAAATGGAGGCAATCATTGCTGAGTCGGTGCCCGCAATTTCACGAGGCGAGCCCATGCTTTTGATTGGTGAGACAGGAGGGGCTAAAACCGCTCTCGCCGAGCATCTTGCTAAAAAGCTGCACCAAGAGGGGCATGAATTCATTTCAGGATTCGGTGACATTTCTAGCACTCAAGTTATTGGTGCACATGAGTTGCGTGTTGAAGACAAAGCGACTTCGAGCGTATTTGTGCCGGGTCCTTTACTGCGTGCCATGAAAGCAGGCACTCCCATAATTCTTGATGAGATTAATGCCATGCCACCTGAGTTTTTGAAAAGACTAAACCGCATTCTCCAACTTGTGCCAGGTGAAGAATATCGAGTACAGGAAAATGCGGGAAGGCCCGTCACCGTCGCTGCTGGTTTTGTAATTATTGCTACCGCTAATGAGCAATCTAGCGAACGCTATCGAGGCATCTTTTCTTTGAGCTCCGAACTTATCAACCGCTTTGGTGCCAACACTTTTAGAGTTGAATATCCTGATGCGGATCTCGACTTTCGCGATGTCCCCGTAGAAAATTTGTTATTAGCAACTATTGCTTTAAGCAACAGCAGAGGAGTATTGACGCCGAAAGTTACAGAGACTGAACTTGAAAGTGTCGCTCGTTTTGCTTTTATCACTCAACAGATCTTTTCTGGTCGTTACGGTGAGGGTTTCGACACCTTTATTTCTAATGACCAGCGCATCGATGGTCGCCCAGGACTAGAAGAAAACGTGTTTGCGCCGCGCACTCTCGTTAAACTTTTGAACAATGTGCGCGACAGCGGTGGTGCATTAACTGTCGCCCATGCATTAAAAAGGTTTGTTGATGGAGTCATGAATCCAAATGATCGTGCCGTGCTTTCGCATATTATGCGCACCCAAGGTTTTTAGATCAGAGATTATAAGTATTTGAAACAGGCGCAAACGTTAACGGTAACCTTAACCTGTGGCTAATTTACTTTCTAAACCAATTCATTCATTTGTTGTAGGCGACAATCAATCGCAAAACAGAGTCGTTTTTTTACACGGTCTTTTTGGACGCGGTAAAAACTTTACCCGCATTGCAAAAGGGTTAACGCCTGAAGCTCAAAGTCTTATGGTTGACCTACCAAACCACGGCGAGTCTGGCTGGACTAAAGATTTCGTTTATGAGCAAATGGCTGATTTAGTCGCTGATCACCTTCTCAATGACTTTGCTTCTTCCCTCCCGGTTGATGTTGTTGGGCACTCGATGGGAGGTAAAGTCGCGATGATTCTTGCGCTCAGACACCCTGATCTTGTGCGCAGACTCGTTGTGATTGATATGTCACCTGTTTCAACAAAATCGGCTGGAAGCGAATTCGAACACTTGCTCAGCTCTTTAACAAGCCTTGATCTTACAGAGGTGGGAAGCCGTCTCGACGCTCATAAAAATTTAAGTTCTAAGATCCCCAATGAAGGGGTGCGCGGTTTCTTGCTACAAAACCTGAAAAGAAATGAAAACGGGTTTGAATGGGAACCAAATCTGCAATTGCTTCACTCGCAGTTGGATACCATCATGGATTTTCCTGAGATCAATCAGTCTGCTTTTATCGGTCCGGTTTTGTGGGTTGGTGGAGAGCGTTCGAATTATATTACTGATGCAGATGAGCCTGCTATGCGGGCACTCTTCCCTCTCGCAGAAAGGCTCACTGTTGCAGGAGCAGGGCATTGGGTGCACTCAGAAAAACCCGCAGAAGTGATAGCTGCTTTGCGTGCTTTTTTGCTCGATGAGCAAGCGTAACGTTATTTAGCGTCTCTACTGAGCACGGTCTATCAAGCGCCACTTGGCATATCTTGAAAACGTGAGAAGTGACCCTGAAATGCTACTGTAACAGTTCCCGTTGGTCCGTTGCGTTGCTTAGCCAGGATAAAATCAGCCTCGCCAGCACGCGGGTGATCTCGCTCATAAACAGCCTCGCGATGCAATAAGATAACGACATCAGCGTCTTGCTCTAGAGAACCAGACTCACGAAGATCGCTTATCGCAGGTAGCTTATCTGAGCGTTGCTCAGAGGCGCGGTTTAGCTGCGAAAGCGCAACAACGGGCACGTCTAGCTCTTTTGCTAATAATTTTAGTGCACGCGAAAACTCACTAACCTCTTGCTGCCGGTTTTCAACTTTTTTACCACTGGTCAACAACTGTAAGTAGTCGATCACAACCATACGTAAACCGTTGGCCTGCTTAAGTCGACGGCACTTTGCTCTGATCTCAGCAAGCGTCAGGTTGGGGCTGTCATCGATAAAAAGCGGCGCCTCATTAATTCGGCTCTGAGTCGCTGCTAACTTTGTCCAATCACGTTGGTCAAGGTTACCTTTGCGCAATATTTGCATCGGAATAGATGCCTCAGCCGCAAGCAACCTGGTAGCGATTTCTGATCTTCCCATCTCTAAAGAGAAGAACACCGTGGTTGCATCATTTGCTACCGCAGCAGCTCTGGCAACATCGAGTGCGAGCGTCGATTTACCCATGGCAGGCCTCGCAGCGATAATAATCATCTGACCACCAGCAAAACCATTAGTCAGTTGATCAAGATCACGAAACCCAGTGGGCACCCCTGTCATACCGTCTTCAAGGCCCTGCGCTCTCTCAATCTCGCGTACAGCGTCAAGCATCGCATCTGACAGTGGCACATAATCATCGGCCTCCTGGTTGCCTGAGACAGCGTAAACCTCAGCCTGAGCCGTGTTTAAAAGGTCTGAGGCCTCACCCTCGGCCGCATACCCCATCTGCGCAATCCGAGTTCCAACATCAACAAGTCTGCGCAACAGTGCTTTTTCTGCAACAATCTCAGCATAGTAGCCAGCATTTGCCGCGGTTGGTACAAGTGATGGAAGTGTGTGTAGGTACGCCGCTCCACCCGCGCGTTGCAAATTGCCGAGCTTAGTTAACTGGTCAGAGACAGCAATCTCGTCTGTCGGCTCTCCATGCGAGTAGAGGTTCATAATCGCATCGAATATAACTTCATGCTTAGGAACGTAGAAATCAATTCCCCGCAAGATTCCATAAACATCTGCAACAGCATCTTTTGAGAGCATCATGCCGCCGAGCACACTCTGCTCAGCAAGAAGATCGTGCGGTGGTACGCGCTGCGAGCTCGCCTGAACATCATCGTAAGGAACTTCAGACAAACCAAGGTGGGCCATCGACATCGAGTTCTTTTCCCCTTCTTTATGGAGATTTATTAGATCAACTGATTGCATCAAACAGCATGACAGGTGCTACTGACATCACCTTAAAGGTTAGCCGGGTACTCTTCAACCAGAACAAAAACATCCTGTGGATAACCATGTTGGTAACTCACCAAAAAATCGTGGTGTTTTTTAACAAGGCTTGTGGATAACTGTGCAAAACCTGTGCAATAGATTTTTTTTTATTAACCTGATCAGGCATTTAGCATTTATCTCACTGTGAATATCGTAAAGCTTAAATGACTACTTTAACGTTGAAACTTTTATGCCCTGTGGAGAACTTTTGTTCAACAAAAATGTTTTTTTCGTCAAAAAAAGAGCGACCAGCACTTGAAAGCTGATCGCTCTTTGATGTAGGGTATAGCTTTATTTATCTGAAATTATCTGCAGAGTAACTTTAGCGTCTACACCTTCGTGAAGGTGCACAACCGCCTTATACTCTCCAGTCGTTTTAATTGTAGGAAGTGTTACCTTGCGCTTATCGATTGCGCCGATACCAGCTTCAGACACAGCGTCTGCCACTGCCGCAGATTTTACCGAACCAAACAGTCTTCCACCCACACCGGCTTTAACCAGGATGCGAAGTTTAGTACCTTCTAGTTTGGTTTTGAGTTCTTGAGCTTCTTCAACTGAAGCGATGGCACGAGCTTCACGAGCTTCCTGAAGCTTTGCGACCTCTGCCTCTCCGCCTCGTGTCCAGTTGAGACCTAAACCTTGAGGAACAAGAAAGTTACGTGCGTAACCATTCTTCACTTCGACAACGTCTCCGGCCGAGCCCAGTCCCTGCACTTCGTTCGTAAGAATTACTTTTGCCATAATCGTTTCTCCTAGCGGCCTGAACCTGAGTAGGGTAGGAGAGCCATCTCGCGCGCATTTTTAACTGCTTTGGCGATGAGGCGCTGCTCCTGCACGGACACACCTGTTATGCGACGTGAGCGGATCTTGCCACGTTCTGAAATAAATTTACGAAGAGTCGCAATGTCTTTGTAGTCAATAACTCCAACAGTAATTGTTTTAACTGGAGCGACTGGTTTCACGTGTTTTGCGCGACCTTTACGAGCCGCACTTGATTTACCTGCCATGGTTGTTCTTTCCTTATGTTTCGGAGATTATCTCCGAGATGAGCTTTTAGAAATTTTAGAAGGGTGCGTCAGCGTCATCAAAGCTTTGACCGGGGTTAGCCCAGCCATCGCTTGCTCCGCCGCCACGACTCCACTGCTCTGGGCTTGAAGATTCAACAGGGGCAGAACCACCTGCTGCGAAGGGCGAAGAGCCTCTCGGTTGAGACCGATTTATCTGTGCGGTTGCAAACCTCAAAGAAGGTCCAATCTCATCTACTTCAAGCTCATAAGAAGTGCGTCGTTCGCCCTCTTTAGTCTCGTAGTTTCTTTGCTTGAGGTTACCGCGCGCTATTACACGAGCCCCTTTAGTCAGTGAATTTACAACGTTTTCAGCGTATTCACGCCAGACGGTGCAACGCAAGAAAAGCGCTTCCCCGTCTCTCCATTCATTTGACTGACGATCATAAATTTTTGGAGTCGACGCGATTGTAAAAGAAGCCAAAGCCACACCATTGTTTGTGTGACGTAGTTCAGGATCAGCAGTAAGGTTGCCCACTACTGTGATAACTGTTTCACCGGCCATTGTTAAGCACTCTTCGCTGCTGCGCGAGCTGCCTTTTTGGCGTCACGCTTGGCTTGCTCTGCACGCTGCGCAATAATTTCATCAGTGCGTAGCACCTTTGTGCGTAGCACTGCTTCTGAAAGACCCAGCTGACGATCGAGCTCTTGTGTTGCTTCATGAGGAGCAGTGAAGTTAACTACAACGTAGATTCCTTCTGTGTGCTTATCAATTTCATATGCAAGACGACGTTTACCCCAAATGTCAACGTTTTCTACGTTTCCGTTTGCATTACGCACAACAGTAAGAAACTGTTCAATGCTTGGAGCAACTGTTCGCTCATCGATCCCTGGATCAAGGATCACCATGAGTTCGTATGGATGCATTATTGACCCACCTCCTTCGGACTTTTCGGCCACAGACTTTCTGTAGCAGGAGGGTATTTTGCATTTGCTTATACCAGTGTGCCTGCATTATTGAACAGGCAACCTTGTAATCCTAGCAGAAATTAGCAGATTACGTTTTTGTTGCAAATGCTCGAATGAGTTGCACAATTCCTAAAGCTACTAATGAAATGCCGATCATCCACCACAGAGCAATAACTCCTATAAAAGGGGTAACAATCAAAATGATGCCAGCTACGATGCTGACAACTGCATAAATTATTCCCCAAACCTTGTGAGTGACTGACAGTAGCGTAGCAAACGTAAACACGCCTTCAAAGATCCACACAACGCCTATCGTCACCGATAAAGCCAGAGCAAGCACCGCAGCGGTTTCTTTAACGTTGAAAAGTATTATAAAACCGCCAAAACCAAAAAGTAGACCAAGAAAGGCATTCCAAAACCTGTTCTTACCAGACAGTGAGCCACTAAAAACGCCAAGTCCTAGGTAGACAACACCTGAAATTAACATCCAAGCAGCCATAATTACCGCGGTAACCTGCATTACTGCAAGCCCCGACTGACCCGGAAAAATAAGTATTAGAACTCCGACAACCAGGGCCATCAAACCGCTAATACCAAGGAAGGTGCGCGTCAGATCTAAATGTTGCTTAACGTGAACTTGGTTTTGCATCTAGATACCTTTCATTATGAACAGTTAAGCTTCATGGTACTCCTTCTCAACATAAGTGCTCTCTAACAAGTTCGTTACAAATGAAAATAGCCTTAATTTCGCTTCACACCTCACCAACAGAAGTGCCCGGACAAAAAGACGCTGGAGGCATGAACGTTGTAGTCGCCCAACAAGCAAAGGCGCTTGCAGAGTTGGGTAACGAAGTAACAATATTTACGCGAGCCAGTGAAAACATTTCAGCGGGCACACACTCACTAGATGAGTCATCGCTCACACCTAGTAACCCTCGGGTAATCGCGATACCTGCTGGGCCAAAATTTCTTGCAAAAGAGCAACTGCCGACAGTAGTTGCAGAGTTCGCCCAAAATCTGACAAGAATCATTACAGGTGAAGCAGTAAGTTTTGACATTTTTCACTCCCACTACTGGTTGAGCGGATTATCAGTAGCCACCGCTTTGCAGTCAGCACCAGCACCTCACGCAATAACGTTTCACACGGTAGCTGCTCAAAAAAATTTACATCTCGCCCCAGGCGACAGTTTAGAACCAGTGGTTCGGCTCGAAGCTGAAGAAGAACTGGCGCAAAACGCTTTTATAATTGCTTCGAGCATGAGTGAATTACAAGGAATCGTTGAAAACTACCGCGTTTCTAATCAGGGCGAGCACTCCCGCGTAATAAATCCCGGAGTTGACACCGACTTTTTCAAACCTAATGCGCAGCTTATCGAAGCGCGTCATCTCGACGCGCATCACCTAGACAATGGCAACAACTTTCAAGATCTACGCATCACCGTGCTCGGAAGGCAGCAACCGCTTAAAGGTCAAGACTTAGCCCTAGCTGCCTTTATTGAGCTAATCAATAATTATCCACAGCTAGCGGATCGCGCCAAACTCATAATCGCGGGAGAAGCAACTCCAGGGGCTGAGAGTTACACGAGTACACTCCGAAGTCGTGCAAAACAGTTATCTTCGAAATTTGCTTCGGCTCAGGGCAAGCCGCTAGTAGAATTTTTACCTGCTCAAACGCGATTCGAATCAGCACAGCTGCTAGCCTCGAGTGATCTGGTGCTCATCCCTTCACACTATGAGACTTTTGGGCTTGTCGCGCTTGAATCTGCTGCAAGCGGTACCCCTGTTTTAGCGGCAGATGTGACCGGGTTGCGTGAGTCTGTAAAACACGGTGTCAGCGGTTTTTTGATCGCTGGCAGAGACCCTGCTGTTTGGGCGCGCCACATGGCACAGCTACTGCTGAACAAAGAGCGTCTTAAGACTCTGTCGAGTTCTGCACGCACCTTTGCACTCCAACGCACGTGGCGTGAGCACGCCCAGCAGCTCGAAGAGACCTATAACGAGTTAGCTGTTTAGGTATTCTTCTAACTCTGCTCTTGCAACATCGTCGGGTTTTTGCAGAGCGGGTGACTTCATGAAGTATGCAGAGGCTGATTCGACAGGCCCTGCATGACCACGGTCTTTTGCAACCTTAGCGATACGAATCGCGTCAATCATGGTGCCTGCCGAGTTCGGTGAGTCCCAAACCTCAAGCTTGTATTCGAGGCTCATTGGCACGTCGCCGAAGCCACGACCTTCGAGCCTGACAAATGCAAATTTTCTATCTTCGAGCCATGGAACATGATCACTAGGGCCGATGTGCACATCTTCGTCACTGAGATTCGCTGAAATGTTTGAGGTCACGGCACGGGTCTTAGAGATTTTCTTCGACTCAAGCCTGTCTCTTTCCAGCATGTTTTGAAAATCCATATTGCCTCCAACATTTAGTTGGTATGTGTGATCAAGCTCAATTCCACGGCTCTCCATAAGGCGGGCCAGCACTCTGTGGGTTATAGTCGCACCGACCTGACTTTTAATGTCATCGCCAACAATGGGAACGCCCGCTTCTACAAATTTTTGCGCCCACTCCGGATCACTCGCAATAAAAACCGGGACAGCATTAACAAAAGCTACACCTGCATCCAAAGCGGCCTGAGCGTAAAACTTTACTGCTTCTTCACTACCGACTGGAAGGTAGCAGGCCAATACCTCAGCGCCTGAGTCGCGAAGCATCTGCACAACATCTACCGGTTCTGCAGTGGACTCTTCACTGACTGCACGATAGTACGTGCCAAAACCGTCAAGGGTCGGGCCACGACTTACTTCAACACCAAGTTTTGGAACATCTGAAAATTTAATGGTGTTGTTGTGCCCAGCCCAGATCGCTTCACTTAAATCAGTGCCAACTTTTTGTGCATCGACATCAAAAGCAGCAACGAACTCTAGATCACTTACGTGGTGCCCACCTAAACGCACATGCATGAGACCGGGCACGGTCTCATCATCTGCGGTACCTCGGTAGTATTCGACGCCCTGCACTAACGAGCTAACACAGTTTCCAATTCCGGCAAGGGCGACTTTCACACTCATTCTTTAGTTTCCTTTAGTGGCTTGTAAATATATAGTGGCTTGTAAATATTTAAGCTAATCAGCAGTCTTTAACTCTACTCTGAGAGTTGTGAAAGCATCTGAATGTCATCATGTTTGAAAATGTCATCGTGTTTGAAAAATGATTCCGTCGATGCAATCGCTTGTTTTTGCCCTCCCACGTGCATCAGCTCGGCATCGCTCAAAACCGTAAGTTGACTTTCATAGCATTTGAGAGCTGCAATTTTTTGTGGCATCCAGCTGCTGACATCAAAAACTTCGTTGTTTGCAGATTGTAAATTTAAATCATCAACATCACTGCTTTGACTTTGTTCAGCATTTTTTGCTGAAAAGATGCTCCAAAATGGAATTTCGAGACCGTGTGCAACCGCTCGGGCGGCTCTATACGCAAGAACATGATCAGGGTGGCCGTAACCGCCTCGCTCATCGTAGCTTACGATTGCAGTGGCGCCCACATGCACAGCAAATGCGAGAGTATCAGCGATCACTTCAACTGCCGGCCTAGAAGTCAGTGCAGCATCTCCCACGTCTTTGCCTGCACGCGCGAGACCATCAGTGCCCCACTCCATGCCCGAATCTTCATATATTTGATCGCTAAGCCCTTCGGCACGCGCCGGTGCAGTGCCAAGAAAGGCGTGTTCGATAGTTTCACCGCCAGAGAGAGCCTCCAAAGCAGATTGCAACTCGCCCAGACGAAAATTTTTGAGATCGGTTTTGGCTAAACGATCTTGCACCGTTTGAGTTGTTTCCCCCTGCTCACCGCGAGTGTATGTAAGCACAGCGGGTGATCTTTTCGAAGCCGCTAATCCAGCTATAGTCCCGCCCGTGGCTATTGTTTCGTCATCAGGGTGAGCGTGCACAAAAAGAACTTTTGCGGCTCCATCAAACCATTGCGCAGGGTCATTTTTCACTTTAGCTTTCGCTTTCTAAATTTTTATCTTGCCACCACTGTATTAACTTTTCGCGTGCCACTTCTTCACCTAAAATACCCTCGTCAAGCCGCAGGTCAAGCAGAAATTTATACGCTTCACCAACAGCACGACCGGGTTTTAAGTCGAGTATTTGCATAATCTGCTGTCCGTCTAATTCAGGGCGCACAGCCTCAAGCTTTTCTTGATCTTGCAGCTCGGCAATGCGCTGCTCAATATCATCATAAGCAAATTCAAGCCTCTCGGCTTTGCGCCTATTGCGAGTCGTCACATCTGCTCTGGTGATGATATGCAAACGCTCAAGTTCGGGGCCAGCGTCACGCACATACCTGCGCACAGCCGAATCTGTCCAAGCTTGATCGCTATAACCAAAAAATCTAAGGTGCAACTCTACAAGCTTGGCAACCGAGTTAATGGTGTCATTATCAAAGCGGAGCGCACGCAAACGTTTTTTAGTCATTTTTGCACCAACCACATCATGGTGTCTGAACGTTACTGATCCGCGCTCAAAACGCCTAGTGGCGGGTTTGCCAATATCATGCATGATAGCCGCCATGCGTAACACCACGTCAGGACCATCAGCTGAGTGGTTGCGCACCTCTTCAAGATGAATTGTTTGCTGAAGCACCGTTAGCGTGTGCTCATAAACATCTTTATGCCTACCGTGGTCGTCTTGCATGTCGCGCAGGCCGCTCAGCTCAGGCAGAAATCTATCGCACAAACCAGTATCAACAAGTATCCGAATGCCAGGCACCGGTTTTTCAGTCGCTAAAAGTTTTACAAACTCATCACGAATTCGTTCTGCAGAAATAATATCTAAACGATCAGCCATTTTAGTAATCGCTTGAAGCACATCTTCTTGCACCTCAAAGCCTAGCTGTGACACAAAACGAGCGGCACGCAACATGCGCAGTGGATCGTCAGAGAAAGAAACCTCGGGTTTGCCTGGTGTTTTAATAACGCGTGCTAGCAAATCTTCAAGCCCACCTGAAACGTCAACAAGTTTCAATTCTGGTAACCGCAGCGCAATGGCGTTGATTGTAAAATCTCGCCTGAGCAAGTCTCCTTCTAAGGTTTCGCCAAAAGTGACTTCGGGTTTGCGTGAATCATCGCGGTAAATATCTGCACGATACGTTGTTATTTCAACCTGCTGGCCTTCAACAAGAGCCGCTACCGTGCCAAAAGCTCGCCCAACTTCCCAAATTTTAGAAGTTAAAGTTTCCAGCACTTTTTTTGTTTCATCAGGATTCGCTGAGGTCGTAAAATCAAGATCTGTAATTGCGCGACCCAGGAGCAGGTCGCGCACAGGGCCTCCAACGAGGGCGAGTTCATGACCGTGTTTTGAAAAAGCTGTGGCGAGTTTACTGACTGTCGGAGATAAAGCTACTTCACGCATCATCTGCATGGACTGTGCGAGTGAGGGCATAGTCTCTAATGTTATCTGCTGATGCTCACTGTTTGCTTGAGTCTGCCTGTTGCGTTTCAGCCAGACGTAAAGCTGTTAGCTCTTGCATTGTTTCTTTTGGCAGTTTGCGCACCCGCGCTCTTCGGCTCTTTCTGCTTGGGATCATCGACCGCATCTCTTCGAGTTTGCCAAAACACAGCAGCCTGTCTTCAGCTTCAAGCACTACATGAGCGCGCGGATTTGGAATCACAGTTACACCTCGGTGTAGCGTCAAAACGGTTATATCTCGTTCCCAAAGACCCGACTCTCCTAGTGTTTTACCAATCAGGTCAGCACCGGTGTGCACGAGTAGCTCAGCGACTCCATACCCGGTTGAGACAGAAAGCCTCTGTCGCACATCAATTTCGGGAAAAGCGACTTGATTATCGATATAGTCAATTATTGCTCCGGCTACGTCTAGTCCCGTAGCGTGTTCGATCCCCTCCAAGCCTGGTGATGAGTTCACTTCCATGACCAGCGGCCCTTCGTCACTTTCGAGCATGTCAACACCCGCAACTTTAAGCCCCATAATTTGTGCAGAGCGCACTGCCGCCTGTTCATATGCCGAGCTGAGCTGAACAGCCTCAACTGTGCCTCCGCGGTGCACGTTAGAGCGAAATTCGTCACCCTTTGCTGTGCGTCTCATAGCTGCTACAACACGATCACCAACAACTAATGCACGAATATCTTTTCCAGCGCTCTCTGAAACAAATCTTTGTATTAACACGTTTTGGTGTGCTGAGTGGAGTGTCTCAATTATCGCTTCGGCAATTTTTATTTGCGGCGCGAGAATAACGCCAACGCCTTGTGTGCCTTCAAGGAGTTTAATAACGACCGGGGCACCACCGACACTGTTAATCGCGGGGCGCACGTCGGCACGGTTTCTAACGAAAGCGGTCTCAGGCATTCCAATGTCATGTCTTGCCAGTATTTGGCTAGCCCGTAGTTTGTCCCGTGAGTTTGAGATGCCGTTTGCCGTGTTTGGTGTGTAAACATCCATCTGTTCAAATTGGCGCACCACAGCTGTACCAAAATATGTAATTGAATGGCCTATTCTCGGCAGAATAGCGTCATAATCGCTGAGCTGTTTACCCCGGTATCGCAGGTCAGGGATGTCACCGGCGAGGTCAATTCCAAACCGCAGAGTGTTTAAAACTTTTACATTATGGCCTCTTTGTAAGGCGGCAGATTTTAAACGTGTGGTGGAATAAGATTGCGGGGCGCGCGAGAGAATAGCGAGTTTCACATTGTTTCCTGTATAAATAGTGTTGTGAGTGTAAATAACAATTCAAGCATGTTAATCGGTTGGAGGGAATGGGTAAACATGCCTGAAATCGGTGTTCCCTGGATAAAAGCGAAAATTGACACTGGTGCGCAGTCTTCCGCTCTTCACGCTTATGAGCTAAAAGAGTTTACAAGAGACGGAGACTCCTGGGTTTCATTCTGCATCCATCCTTGGCAACGAAGCGACCGCGAGCCTCATTACGTTGAGCTTCCGGTGTTTGACAATAGAATAATTCGAAGTTCCTCTGGCCACACAGAAGAACGGTTCATCGTAAAGATACCATTAAAAATTGTTGGCACGGAAGTGACAGCTCTTGTTTCTTTAACCAATAGAGATGAAATGGGTTTTCGAATGCTCATTGGCCGAGAGGCTTTGCGTCAGGGTTTCATTGTGGATCCAGCAGCTTCTTACCTTGGCGGGCGCCCTCCGAAAGAAATTCGCAATAAAAATCGCAAATCGTCACATTAAAGGCTCTCTTTGTTGATTAAAGGCTCTCTGTACTGATTAATGTCGCTCAGCGCTGATTGAAGGCGCTTAGTGCTAAACTCCGCCAACCTTAAGGATACCTGCCAGGGTATTTTCATTTTGGGAATATCATCAAACTAAGATTGTTATAGATCATGTAATGGGTACAGACTTGTTATTAGAGTCTTTGCAATGCCCCCGATAAGGAGAAAGAATGCAACAAGTCATCATCATCGGTTCAGGACCAGCGGGCTACACAGCAGCAATTTATGCTGCCCGTGCAGGGTTTGAACCTGTTCTTTTTGCGAGCTCGGTTGAACCGGGCGGTGAATTAATGAACACAACAGACGTTGAAAACTTTCCGGGCTTTCCAGAGGGCATAATGGGCCCAGATCTAATGACCAATATGCAGGCCCAAGCAGAAAAATTTGGGACTAAACTTGTCTTTGATGACGTCACCGCTCTTGATCTTAAAGGCGACGTTAAAAAAGTTATCACCAGTGACGGAACCATTCACGAAGCTCAGACGGTGATTCTTGCAACCGGATCTGCCTACCGCAAACTAGGGATACCCGACGAAGAGCGATTAACAGGTCACGGAGTTTCATGGTGTGCAACCTGCGATGGCTTCTTCTTTAAAGAAAAAGAAATTGCTGTAATTGGTGGAGGCGACTCAGCAATGGAAGAGGCAACTTTCTTAACTCGCTTCGCATCTAAAGTTTATCTTGTGCACCGTCGCGACTCCTTCAGAGCCTCAAAAATCATGCAAACTAGAGCTCTAGAAAACCCAAAAATCGAAGTTATCTGGAATTCTGAAGTTACTGGCATTACCGGCTCAGATTCAGTTACCGGTATCACTCTCAAAGACACCGTAACTGGCGAGACCCGTGAGCTGCCGATAGAGGGTCTTTTCATCTCGATAGGCAACGATCCACGCACAATGCTCGTCAAAGATCAACTAGAAATCACCGCAGACGGAACGATAGCGGTAGAGGGAAGATCGTCACGCACAAACATACCGGGAGTTTTTGCCGCGGGAGACGTAGTAGACCCCACATACAGGCAAGCAGTTACTGCCGCAGGATCAGGAACAGTGGCAGCGCTGGACGCAGAAGCGTATCTGGCATCGCTTGCTGACGCTTAAACACAGAAATTTTAAATAGAAAGTAGGAGCTTAAAATGGCTAAAACAGTTGATGTAAACGAAACAACTTTTGACGCAGTTGTCTTAAAGAGTGACACACCAGTGCTAGTAGATTTTTGGGCAGCCTGGTGTGGCCCCTGCCGTATGGTTGCACCAGTTCTCGAACAGCTTGCCAATGAGCAAGAGGGCAAACTCAAGGTTGTCAAACTTAATGTAGATGAGAACCCGAATATTGCAGCCAAATATCGCATAACCTCTATTCCGGCTATGAAACTATTTAAAAACGGGGAAGAAGTGCATGAAATTATCGGTGCGATGCCCAAAGCGCGCATAGAGCTTGAGATCGAAGACTACATTTAAAATACCGGCCGGTGTTGATTTAATAAGGGTGTGGATTTAATAGATCAACATGCAATTACGTTTAGCTAAATCCCGGGTCGCCTAGCTCGGTAAGGATGCGTTTCAGGTCGTCAATGGTTGCAAAATCAATGGCGACCTGACCTTTTTTAGCGCCTAACTTCACATGCACTTTAGTGTTGAAGCGATCTCCCAACCGTTCGGCTATTTCATCTAATTGCCCCTGTAAACCACCAGCGCGTGGCTTCGGAAGCCTCCTTTTAGGCATTTTGGTAGCGACTTCTTCAGCTGCTCGCACTGACAAACCCTCATTAATGATTTTGTCAGCAAACTTTTCCATAAGCTCAATATCGCCATCGAGGGAGAGAATAGCTCGCGCGTGCCCAGCTGTTAAAACACCAGCTGCAACTTTAGTTTGCACAGTCTCAGGCAGTTTCAAGAGCCTTATAGTGTTGGAAATTTGCGGCCTTGATCGACCAATCTTTTGTGCAAGCTCCTCTTGGGTAGCCCCAAAGTCTTGCATTAGTTGCTGGTAGGCCGAAGCCTCTTCTAACGGATTGAGTTGTGCACGATGCAAGTTTTCGAGCAGAGCGTCCCGCAGCATATGCTCATCTTCTGTGCCGCGAATAATTGCCGGAATGTTTGTTAGATTTGCTCGTTTAGCTGCACGTAATCTACGCTCACCCATTATTAGTTCATAGCGAGGCTCACCCTTTTTAGGTTTCGGGTGAATGAGGCGCACAACAATGGGCTGAAAAAGCCCAAATTCACGCACTGAGTGGGTCAGCTCTTGCATAGCTTCTTCATCGAACTCACGTCGCGGCTGAGCACGGTTGGGAATAACATCTGAAACATCAAGAGTGGTTAGTGATGCACCAGGAACTTCTTGTAAATTTTCTGCAACACTTGATTCATCTTTTTCGGTGCGCGACGAGAAGAAGACATCAACCGGACGCTCCTCGCTCGCTCCTGTTTGTGGAATCAAAGCTCCAATCCCCCTACCAAGGCCAGATTTCTTTTTTGCGACCATTATTTCTTGGCTCCTTTGAGGTTGTCACTTGTTTTAGTCACTCCACGTTCTGCAATTTCTTGAGCAGCTTCAAGATACGCTAACGCACCTATCGAAGATGGGTCGTAAGAGTGAACCGTCTCTCCGTGACTTGGCGCTTCTGAAATGCGCACAGACCTCGGAATAATTGTTTTTAGTGTTTGTTTCGGAAAGTGCTCACGAACCTCTGCAGCTACTTCTTGTGAAAGATTCGTGCGAGAGTCATACATCGTTAAAAGAATGGTAGAAACGTGCAACTTGGGGTTTAAATGTTGTTCTATAAGCGAAATACTACCAAGCAACTGACTCAATCCCTCAAGTGCATAATACTCACACTGAATGGGTATCATTACCTCTGTTGCAGCCACAAATGCGTTTACAGTGAGCAGACCCAGCGATGGAGGGCAGTCTATAAAAACATAGTGGAATTTGGTTTCGCTCTCGCGCAAAAAGGCTTCTAGAGCAACTTTTAATCGTTGTTCCCTCGCGACTAGTGACACCAACTCGATTTCTGCTCCGGCGAGATTTATTGTCGATGGAACGCAATAGAGACGTTCGTGATCCGATGTTACCTGAACCGCATCTTTGATACTGACTTCGCCTATTAAAGCCTCATACACACTGACAGTGCCAGGCTCATGGGCAACGCCTAAAGCTGTTGAAGCGTTACCCTGTGGATCAAGATCGATAACTAGAACGTTTGCCCCTCGACGAGCAAGAGCAGAAGCAATGTTTACAGTCGTGGTCGTTTTACCGACCCCACCTTTTTGATTGGACACAGTAATAACGCGGGTGGTTTTGGGTAGCGGTGAAGAGACAGACTGGATATTTTTACGCCTGCGGACCTTATCTGCGACCTGATCCCCAAGTATTGCATTTACGGGTTGTGTCATTGTCTCCCCTGAAACAGGAATGTGTCATAGAAGTGAAAAGTTTTATTTGACTCGTTCTACTGTAGCCCGAAAAACTCTTGTTGTTTCATCTAAGACGCCTACACCCAAGATTTCTGAGCGCACATCTTTAAGTTTAAACTTCTTTATTTGTTTTTGGGCGGCCTCTATCTCAGCTTCAACCGCATCACCCTTCAACAAGATTAATTCTCCACCATTATTTAAAAGCGGAGCGGTTAGCGGAATTAACTTGCGAAGAGCACTCACCGCCCGTGCTGTGACGACATCAGCTTCAAATGCACCATGAAATTCTTCTGCTCTGCCACGCAAAACATCAACGTTTTCAAGTTTTAATGTTGCAATCTGCTCGTTTAACCAAGCACACCTGCGTTCCATAGGTTCTACTAATTTAAAGTTAACGTCAGGGCGCACGATTGCTAGAACAAGACCTGGCATTCCGCCGCCTGTGCCTATGTCTACAACTTTTGTGCCTGCACTCAAGAGGGGCGCAACTATAGCGCTGTTCAGTACGTGTCGTGTCCAAATTCGAGCAGCTTCTTTGGGGCCAATAAGCCCCAATTCTTCTCCCCGCTCTGCAATGTCGTTGGTGAATAATCGTAATTTTTCAATCTGATCTTGAGCCAACTGCAAAGCAGCTAAAGGTTCAACTTCAATCATAGTTTAAGCATTCGTTAGCTGATCAGGGTTGCTAACTACTAGTCTTCTAGCCCTACCTTCTCCGCGTGATTCAGAGTGAAAGCCACGGTCAGCAATATAGTCGTGCACGATTTTTCTTTCGTATGAAGACATTTGCTCGAGCTCGACTTCTTCCTGGCCCGCCAAAATAGCAGTTATTGCGTGATCAGCTATTTCTTCTAACTGTTTTGCACGCAATTCTCGTGAGCCAGCTACATCAAGAATTAAACCACTGTAATCACCAGTTTTACGTTGCACAGCTAAGCGAGTCAGCTCTTGTAACGCATTAACCACCTGCGGCATCGCAAGTTGTTCTAGATCTTCTCCGCCACCGGTAATTGCTACATAGGCGCGATTGTTTTTCACCTCAAGATCTAAATCACCATCGAGGTCAGCCAAATCTAGTAGAGCTTCAATGTAGTCAGCTGCGTGATCACCCTGCTCTTCTAGAGCTTCAAGACTAACCACATTATCTTGATTCGTTACCATCATGACTCATTTCTTTTTCTTCGCGCGTTTATGGCTAATAGGCTGCTGCCGCTGACCCTGCTGCTGTGCCTTTTGGCGTGCTTCTTCTTCAACCGCAAGCTCTTCTTCAGAGAGCTTGCCTTTGGCACGCAATCTTTCTTGACGTGCACGCCATGCTTCACTGCCCGGCGTTGGCATATTGCGGATCACAATGGTTTGTTGAACCATTGTCCAAATATTTGAAGTAAACCAATATACGTTTAGAGCAAGGGGAAATACAAGACCCGAAAATAGGAAGGCAAACGGGATTATGTAAAGCAGTATTTGTTGTTGCTTATACATTGAAGAGCTTTTTGTTTCATCAGAAACGTTTTTAGAAACAATTTGTAGCTGTGTAAAGAACTGTGATGCGATCATCAAAACCATTATTATCCCCAAGAGGATCATGACCTGCACCGGTCCGTCTTCCCAAGCTTGGGTGAAAGTCATTTTAAGTGGTGCGCCCCAAATTGTTGCCTGGTTAAAGCTTTGCGTTAACTCCTGATTCATTAGACCAATACCGGTCTTGTTTTCGGCTGCCTGCCGAAGAACATAAAATAATGAGAAGAAGATTGGCATCTGAATTAAAATGGGCAGACATGACGCAAACGGGTTTGTTCCGTGTTTTTTGTAAAGTGCCATGGTTTCACGGCTCATCGCTTCACGTGAAAGACTGTCGGTTTTACCCTTATATTTGGCTTGCACCTTCTTCATTTCCGGTGCAATTTCCATCATTCGACGCTGTGACTTAATCTGCTTCACGGTCACGGGTATAAGAATTGAACGTACTACAAAAACGAGACCCAATATCGCGAGAACCCACGCAACTCCAGCATTCGGATCAAGCCCAAGGAAGACAAACAACTGGTGCCAGGCAACAAGAACTACCTCGACTAACCACCTTAATGGCCAAAGTAACGTTTGGATAAAATCCATTAGGCTGAACTCCCATTTTTTATTTCTTGATTTATAAGAGGACCATCAACTTCTCTGTCCCACACTATAAATCCATGCTTATTTTCTTTTAAATTCCGTTTATTAAGATCTTTAGGGTCATCAATCCCGCCCCCGGACCAGGGATTACAGCGTAACAGTCGCCATGCAGTTAAGACAGTACCCATTATAAATCCTACTGACTTATATGACTCTAAAGCATAGCGAGAGCAGGAAGGGTAATACCTGCATACATCCCCATACCAGGGGGACACTATTTTTCTATAGACCTTCATAACTGCTATCGCAGTATTGCGAGGAAGCAAAAAAAGCCACATTGTAAATCGCATCATAATTTCACACGACTTTTGATCTTTGAAAGCTGTCGAATTACGTCTTGCTTTAATTCTGCATAGCTTGCAGTCAAGCTCTCTGGCTTTGCTCTGAAAACTATGTCTAAACCAGTTACTAGATCTTCAGGAACTTCGTATGTAATCCCCGTCAATCTTCTTTTAATTAAATTTCTTTGGACTGCATTTCCAACCCGTTTAGAAACGACGAAACCGAATCTTGTTTTATCTTCATTAGACGAGAAAACCGCGTGGGTGACAACATACTCTCCACCCACGCGGATTCCTTTGCGAATAATTTTTTGAAAATCTTCGCCACGGGTTATGCGTGACCTATGCATAGCGCTGCATCTTATGACGCTAAGCGGGCAAACTATGCAGAAAGTTTAGCGCGCCCTTTACGGCGACGGGCAGTGAGGATACTGCGCCCAGCTCTAGTGCGCATACGCAGACGGAAACCGTGGTTTTTAGCTCTGCGGCGGTTATTTGGTTGGAACGTGCGCTTGCTCATGACATTCTCCAGCTATCGAAACTTGATTATTGATGGTGATGGACGCACAAGATTATAGAAGGCTGCGATCCAAACACTTAACACTACTTTATTTTTTGGCTTCAGTCAAACAGCAACTCAACGTTACATAATCTCACGAACCCACACTACATATTCTATCTGTATCAGCGTGTCTATATTTAAGTTGCATGAGACTTATCTAATAGATACCTTAGCAAGAGGACTTATCCACAGGTAAGGCATAATTATTAACAACTTAAATTCTTCTAAATCAAAGGAATATATACGTGGATCAACTTGATGTTCATGAAATATGGGATGAGATCACCCAGATCGTGATGAATGATCCTAATGTCGGCCCTGCTTTTGGGGCGCAACTATCTCTTGCTATACCTCGTGGGCTGACAGCCGGGATGCTCTACCTTGCGGTACAGCACGATTTTACGCAGCGCTTATTAGAACATCAACTCCGGCATACGATCATGAACGCTATAAGTCAGACCGCAGCAACAGAGTTGATTGAAAATTTTGTGGTTCTTGTTGATCCAGAAGTGACTTTACAAGATGTAACTAGGGAATCTATACAAGAGAGCGCTTCGAGAAACGAAGAGTCAAGATTTATCCCTATGCAAAGCAATAATTCCCAACGCACGATTCAACAGCATGAGCGGCCTTTATTAAATGAAAGATACAAATTTGACACTTTTGTTATTGGTCAATCTAACCGCTTTGCGCACGCAGCAGCTGTTGCAGTAGCTGAAGCACCTGCAAAAGCGTACAACCCGCTATTTATTTATGGTGATTCGGGTCTTGGAAAAACGCACCTCTTGCACGCTATCGGTCATTATGCTCAAGAGTTATTCCCCAAAATTAGGGTTAAATACGTCAGTACTGAAGATTTTACAAACGATTTTATTAACTCGATCGCCAATAACCAAGGCACATCTTTTCATCAAAGGTATAGAAGCGTAGAGATCCTGTTAGTAGACGATATTCAGTTTCTAGAAGGAAAGGCAGAAACGCAAGAAGCTTTCTTCCACACCTTTAACACTTTGCACGCACAAAATAAACAGGTTGTAATTACCAGCGATGTTCAACCAAAACAATTAAAAGGTTTTGAAGAACGAATGCTTTCACGGTTTGAGTGGGGCCTTTTAACAGACATTCAAATACCTGATCTTGAAACCCGAATCGCAATTTTACGAAAAAAGTGCCAATACGAAAATTTAGTGATTGACGACTCTATTCTCGAATATATAGCCTCTAAGCTCAGCTCAAATATTCGAGAATTAGAAGGAACGCTGATTAGAGTAGCTGCTTTTGCTAACCTCAACGATAAACCGGTAGATCTTGATCTCGTTCAAACCGTACTAAAGGACGTGATTTCTCTAGACGATGACAGTGAAATTTCACCGGCAGACATAATTGCTCTTTGCGCAAACTACTTTAATATTCCCATCGATGATCTGATCGGACCCTCGCGAGCTCAAGAAATTGCTTTTGCCAGACAAGTAGCAATGTATCTGTGCAGAGACTTAACTTCGCTATCGCTTCCAAAAATAGGGCAGTTGTTTAGTGGTCGTGACCACACCACCGTAATGTACGCCCACAAAAAAATAACACAGCTAATAACCGCGCGAAGATCCGTTTATAACCAAATAGCGGAACTAACCGCCCAATTGAAACAAAAAATTTAGTTATCTACAGGCTCTGTGTATAACTTTCATAAAGTACACGTTTTATGTGCATAACTCAGGTGCACCTGTTAATTCAGGTTTTTAATTGCATAGCTTGTAAATAATTTTTAAATTGTTGTTACTCTCAATCACACAACTTACACGATTGTAGTTTCCATATGAACAGCAAGAAATAAGAGGTTCTGCACAGTATCCACAGGACTTATTACTATTACAAGAGTTATATAAATACCAATCATTACAATTACAATTACATCCAACACATGCTTCCACCTCTCTTTGTAAAATGTGGCAGAATGGCTAACCAATAGCAGTTTCATCTGAGGAGCAAGAATTGCAATTTAACGTAGACCGTGACTTATTCAGTGATGCTGTGTCATTCGCAGTGAAATTATTACCACAGCGACCCACTCAGCCTCTATTGAGTGGAATTCTTATTAAGACCAACGGGCCAGAGGTTGAATTTGCCACCTTTGATTACGAAACATCAGCAAAAACTTCTATCGCAGCTGAAATTACAGAATCAGGCATGGCTCTTGTTTCTGGTAGGTTGTTAGCAGAGATTGCTAGCAAACTACCCCCTGCTGATGTAACTGTTCAGCTAGACGAAGATCGAGTAATAGTTTTATGCGGATCAGCTAATTTCAGTCTTCCGTCAATGCCCGTTGAGGAATATCCTGAAGTACCTGAGATTTTATCTTTTTCAGGATCTGTAAAAGCCAGTTCATTCACCGATGCAATTTCTCAGGTAGCAATGGCTGCTTCAAAAGATGATGTAACTCCGGTAATAACTGGAGTAGAGATTGAAGTTGTAGAAAACAATTTGGCTTTGACCGCAACAGATCGTTATCGAGTTTCGACCCGCAGTGTTCCCTGGCAACCCAATAGTGAATCAGAACCACTAAAGGCACTCGTACCTGCTCGAATTGTTACAGAAGTTGGTAAAACTTTTCACGACACTGACGAAATTAAAATCAGCTTCATTAAAGAAGACGATAGAGAAATAATTGCATTTTCAGATTCTCAAAAAACCGTTACTTCTTTATTAATAAAGGGCAATTATCCTCCGGTACAACGCCTTTTCCCAGATACCGTGCCAAATTATGCCGTAGTAAACACACAGGACATTATTGAAGCAGTTGGTCGAGTCGGTCTTGTCCTAGAACGAGAAGCTGCGATCAGATTCAATTTCTCAGAAGGTCAGGTGATTCTTGAGGGAGCAGGCCCAGAATCAGCTAGAGCATCTGAAGTAGCTGAAGCTCACCTAGTTGGTAATGACATGGTTGTTTCTTTGAAGCCGCAGTTTTTGTTAGACGGGCTTCGTGCTACACATTCCGAGTATGCTCGAATAGGTTTCACGAACAGTGAAAACCCCAGCAAGCCGGGTCCAGTTTTAATCACCGGACAACGCAGCAGGGACGACCTGCATGAAGAGGATTTTAAGTATCTTCTTCAACCAAACCTTCTTCTTCGATAGATAGGTTGACATGAGTGCAAATAAATTATCTTTCGCTTAATAATTTTAGAAATTATTCATTCGCAGAGTTTGATTTCAAGCCTGGGTTTAATCTTCTGCTCGGAGCAAATGGACAGGGCAAAACAAACGCGGTTGAAAGCATTGTGTTTTTGGCCACACAAACTTCACATCGAACAAGTAGCCACAAGGCTTTGATTCAGCAGGGGTTTGAAGAAGCCATTGTGCGAGCCAAGCTATCCAATGAAGGTAGAGAAGCTTTAATCGAAGCCAAAGTGCTCGAAAAGGGATCGAACAAATATTTTTTAAACAAACAGAGTGTTACTGGGCGAGAAGTACAGCAGGTTTTAAATGCAGTTATTTTTGCGCCAGAAGATTTACAAATCGTGCGTGGTGATCCTTCTGTTCGTAGAAGTTTTATAGACCAGATACTCATTTCTAGATACCCGGCTGCGGTCACATCATTAAGCGAGTATGAACGGGCTATACGACACAAAAGCTCGCTATTGAAAAGTTTAAGATACTCTCAGGTGAGCGATAATCTTCAACAAACCCTTTCTTTGTGGAACGAAAAAATAGTAGAGCTTGGAGCGCAGATAGTTTTTTATCGACATCAAGTAATTAGTGACCTCAAACCCTTTGTAAGCGATGCTTATTTGAAAATAGCTGGAAGTGACCACAGTCCAAAAATAACGATGAAGGAGTCGCACCGAAATGTTTCACGTGAAACAAAGGGTTCTTTAGTGGAAGGATCCGAAGATGTTGTTTCACGTGAAACAATTAGGCGATCCATGGAACAAAGACTTCAAGAAGTTGCAACAGATGAGCTAGATAAGGGTCAGTGCTTAGTTGGCCCACATCGAGATGACTTGAGCTTTTATTTAAATGATCTTCCTGTGAAGGGCTATGCGAGCCACGGAGAGACTTGGTCATTCGTGCTTTCTTTGAAACTTGGGGTAGCAAGACTTTTTTCAGAAGAGTCACTCTCCGGTGATCCGGTTATTATTCTCGATGATGTCTTTGCGGAATTAGACAGAAATAGGCAACAGAGGTTAGTTTCAGAAATCTCATCTTTTCAGCAAGTAATTGTTACTGCAGCTGTTGCTGATGATGTTCCGAAGAGCATTGAAAAGAATGTTTTTATTATTCACGAGGGGGAAGTGACCCGAAGTGAATGAAATAGATAAAGTTGATTTAGCGTCTCAATCCTACTTGAGCTGGAAGGGCAGCCCCAGCAGAAGGTATCGAAAAAAGCAGGCGTCTTCAGGTTCTGCAGCGTTTCAAAAAGGAAATAAAAGAGATCCAGTAAAAATCACATCGGTTATAGATGATCTATCTAAGAGCTGGGGATGGAAGTCAGAGTTGCAAGTTGCTGCCATTATTTCGAATTGGGAAAACCTAGTAGGCGAAAACGTAGCGCAGCGCACAAAAATTTCAGCTGTCAGTAATGGAATCATTACCGTAGAGTGCACCTCAACTTCTTGGGCTACTGAATTACGTCGAATTAGGGCAGAAATTATTACAAAGATTTTAACGAAATATCCAGATAGCGAGATTAGGGATATGAAGTTTATTGTGACAGGAGTGCCCAGTTGGAATCATGGGTTTAGATCAGTTAAAGGAAAAGGGCCCAGAGACACCTATAAGTAATAAATACTGCCTTAAACCCGGCCAATTTACTCGATCGTTGGTAGGATGGTGGTATCGAGCCGCGAGGCTCTCTTTTATTGTTATTAAGCCAGGAGAATTAAACCAGCATGTCTGAAGAAAACGGTGCCAAATTGCAAAATGAACATTATGGTGCCGGAGACATTCAAGTGTTGGAGGGACTCGAAGCTGTTCGTAAAAGACCAGGAATGTATATAGGTTCAACTGGTCCTAGGGGTCTACACCACCTCGTTTACGAAATAGTTGACAACTCTGTTGATGAGGCTCTTGCCGGGTACTGTGACACAATCGATATTCAGATATTAGAAGATGGTGCTATTCAGGTTGTAGATAACGGCCGTGGCATACCGGTAGACATGCACCCAACAGAAGGTAGATCAACAGTTGAAGTTGTGCTGACTGTACTACACGCAGGTGGTAAATTTGGGGGCAGTGGTTATGCTGTTTCAGGCGGTCTGCACGGTGTGGGTTCATCAGTTGTAAATGCACTTTCCAAAAAATTTGAAGTATCGGTTAAACGGCAGGGATACGAATGGTCAATGTCGTTTACTGATGGGGTTCCTGATGCGCCATTAGCAAAGGGTGAGCAAACCTCAGAAACTGGAACAAAAGTAACTTTTTGGCCTAATGATGAAATCTTTGAGAGTGTTGACTTTGATTATCAAACATTGCGCACGAGGCTTCAACAGATGGCCTTTCTTAATAAAGGGCTATTGATCAAGCTAACTGATCATCGAGTTGTTGAGATAGATGAACAAACAGATGAAGAAGTAGCTATTCAGAAGGTCAAATCAGATTCGTTTAAATACGACCGTGGTATTCAAGATTATGTTGAGTATCTTAATAGGACTAAACGTAATGACGTTATCAACGAGGAAATCATCGCTTTTGAGCAAGAAGATACTGAAAGAAAAATTTCTTTAGAAGTAGCTATGCAGTGGACTAGCTCATACAACGAAAGCGTCCACACGTATGCAAATACAATTAATACTCATGAGGGTGGTACCCACGAAGAAGGTTTCCGTTCAGCCTTAACATCTTTAATGAATAGATACGCTAGAGAAAAGAATATCCTTAAAGAAAAAGATGAAAATTTATCTGGAGATGACGTTCGAGAAGGCCTAACAGCCGTTTTATCAATCAAGCTTGGTGAGCCACAATTTGAAGGACAAACTAAAACAAAACTTGGTAATACAGAAGCTCGCACATATGTGCAAAAGGTAGTGAACGACCAACTTAACGATTGGTTTGCAAGAAACCCTAATGTTGCCAGAGAGATAATACGAAAAGCCATTCAAGCTGCTACAGCAAGACTTGCAGCGCGCAAAGCTCGCGAAACTGCGCGTCGTAAAGGTCTGCTCGAATCAGGAGGAATGCCTGGGAAGCTGAAGGACTGTTCGTCAAAAGATCCATCTTTATCAGAAATATTTATAGTTGAGGGTGACTCAGCTGGTGGTTCAGCAGTGCGCGGTAGAAACCCGGAAACGCAAGCGATCCTACCTTTACGAGGAAAAATATTAAACGTAGAAAAGGCGCGGCTAGATAGAGCTTTAGGTAATGCTGAAGTTCAAGCTATGATAACTGCTTTTGGAGCAGGAATTGGTGAAGATTTTAATCCAGAAAAAGTAAGATATCACAAAATAGTTCTGATGTCTGATGCTGATGTTGATGGCCAACACATTACGACTCTCCTTTTGACTCTGCTGTTTAGGTATATGCGGCCTTTAATTGATCTGGGATATGTCTATCTTGCACAGCCTCCTTTGTACAGATTAAAGTGGGCAAACTCTCCTCACGAATATGTTTTTAGCGACGAGGAGCGAGACCAACAGCTAGAAGCTGGTATTGCGAACGGTAAAAGAATTCCAAAAGATAATGGGATTCAACGTTACAAAGGTCTAGGTGAAATGAACTATGACGAGCTTTGGGAGACAACAATGAACCCAGAAACTCGCAGCTTACTTCAGGTAACAATGGATGACGCAGCTGCTGCAGACGAGATTTTTGCAACACTAATGGGAGAAGACGTGGAAGCTCGAAGAACTTTTATTCAGCAAAATGCAAAGGATGTGCGTTTCCTTGACATCTAATACCGAAAATCCAGAGCCTGAGTTAGAAGAAACTGAAGATAATTCAGAAACTCTGATGGGTAATATTACTCAGGTAAATCTTCAAGTTGAGATGCAGCGATCATATCTTGACTACGCCATGAGCGTGATCGTAGGCAGGGCTCTGCCCGATGTGCGTGACGGTCTAAAGCCTGTGCACAGGCGCGTGCTTTATACAATGTATGATGGCGGATACCGACCCGACCGTGCTTTTTCAAAGTGTGCTCGTGTTGTGGGTGATGTCATGGGTAACTATCACCCACACGGCGATACTGCTATTTATGACGCACTTGTGCGGCTTGTGCAACCCTGGAGCCTTCGGTATCCACTTGCGTTGGGGCAGGGAAACTTTGGGTCACAAGGAAATGATGGTGCTGCCGCTCCTCGTTACACTGAAACAAAAATGGCACCTCTTTCTCTTGAAATGGTTAGAGATATTGATGAAGATACAGTTGATTTTCAAGATAACTATGACGGTAGAACCCAAGAACCAACAGTTCTAACCAGCCGCTTTCCAAACCTGCTTGTCAATGGTTCGGCTGGAATTGCAGTCGGCATGGCCACAAACATTCCACCGCACAACCTGCGTGAGGTTGCTGCAGGAGCGAAGTGGCATCTAGAAAACCCTGATGCGTCTAAAGAAGAGCTTCAAGATGTTCTAATGCAAAAAATTAAGGGGCCCGATTTCCCCACTGGTGCTCAAATACTCGGCGTCAAAGGCATTCAAGATGCCCAGCGCACAGGCCGCGGTTCAATAATTATGCGCGCCATAGTTAACGTTGAAGAAATCGATGGGCGCACTTGCTTAGTCGTTACTGAACTGCCATACCAGGTCAATCCAGATAACTTAGCTGTCAGAATCGCCGAGCTTGTTAAAGATGGCAAACTTCAAGGGATTGCTGACATCCGTGATGAAACAAGCGGTCGCACGGGTCAACGGCTGGTTATTGTGCTTAAAAGAGATGCTGTCGCCAAGGTTGTTTTAAATAACCTATATAAGTTCACACAATTGCAAGACAGCTTTGGAGCTAACATGCTTGCGATTGTAGATGGCGTTCCTAGAACTCTCTCAATTGATGGCTTTATAATCTACTGGGTTAAACACCAGGTTGAAGTTATTGTCAGGCGCACACAGTACCGCTTAAGAAAAGCAGAAGCTGAAGCACACATTCAGCGTGGTTATCTAAAAGCGCTGGATGCATTAGATGAAGTTATCGCTCTAATTAGACGCTCACCTACCGTAGATGATGCTCGTGAAGGTTTAATTCAACTGCTTGATATTGATCAGGTTCAGGCTGATGCTATTCTTGGGCTTCAGTTGCGCAGGTTGGCGGCTCTAGAGCGTCAAAAGATCATTGATTTAGCCACAAAACTTGAAGAAATGATCAAGGAATTTGAGGGGATTCTTGCGTCTCCTGAAAGACAAAGATTAATTATTATCGAAGAGCTTGATGAAATAGTTAATCGTTTCGGTGACGATAGGCGCACTGAGATTCTTTATGGCTATGACGGTGACATGTCTATAGAAGATCTCATTCCTGAAGAAGAAATGGTGATCACAGTCACCCGTGGTGGCTATATTAAACGCACCAGAATTGATAATTATCGAGCACAGCACCGTGGCGGCAAGGGTGTCAGAGGCGCCACATTGCGAGCTGATGACATTGTTGAACATTTCTTCGTCACAACAACACACCATTGGTTGCTCTTTTTTACAAACACAGGGCGCATGTACAGAATAAAAGCATACGAAGTGCCAGAAGGTGGAAGAGACGCAAAAGGTCAACACTTAGCAAACCTTCTTGCTCTTGAACCAGAAGAGACAATAACTCAGGTTCTAGATGTCAAAGAGTTCCATGAAGATGACTATCTAGTGTTAACCACGACAGCCGGTCTTGTGAAAAGAACCGCACTTACGGAATACGACACAAACCGCACAGGTGGCATCATCGCAATCAAGCTTCGTGAAGAAGACGAGCTGGTTTCTGCAATGATTGTGAAGTCCGGTGATGATATTTTATTGATATCAGCTCACGGCATGTCACTGCGCTTTACTGCCAGCGATGACGCTTTACGCCCTATGGGGAGATCCACAAGCGGTGTTAGAGGCATGAAGTTCAGAGAGGGTGATTACCTGTTAAGTTCAGGTGTCATTCCTGAGGGCACAAATTTTGTGCTCGTAGTTACTGAGGGTGGCTATGCTAAGCGCAGTAGCACAGCCGACTACCGCGTGCAGCAAAGAGGTGGCTTCGGAATCAGAGTAGCGAAGCTAGACCCCAACAGAGGTAATCTTGTAGGCGGCTTAATAGTCGAAGAAGAAGATGAAGTTCTTGCCGTTTTAGCAAGCGGTAAAGTTATCAGAACACCTGTAGCTGGAATACCCTCTAAAGGTAGGAATACTATGGGAGTTGTTTTTGCTCGCTTCCCAGAAGAAGATCGTATTATTGGAATCGCCTATAATTCAGAGCGCAATTTAGAATCCGATGATGAGGATGAGAAGGACGACGTAGATGAGTAATACTGTCGCAGATAAATTAGCGAGCAAGTCACGTAGAAAAGCGCCTGCAAAACAGGTGAGACTTAAGCTCGTCTACGTTGACTTTTGGTCGGCCGTAAAATTTTCTTTTCTAGTGTCTTTATGCCTAGCAATTGTAAATGCTGTTTTTACAGTTCTTGTTTACACCGTGTTAATGCAAACCGGTGTGCTTGACAAAGTTGATCAGCTGTTGATGGATATTGTCGGGGGCGACGAAACAAGTTTAATGAACGTCATTGGCTATCCGCAGATCATTAGCTTTGCCATAACGGTTTCAATATTAGGTTTAGTGGTTGGAACAGTAATGGGCGCGATTGCTTCACTTGTCTATAACCTGTTGGTCAGAGTATTTGGTGGCTTTCAGTTAGGTTTTACGGGTAATTAACAAAGAATCAGTTTACGATTTTTATTTCCGATAAAAATGCAGTAAAGTTGGTCTTTGGTTAGGGGCTATAGCTCAGGCGGTTAGAGCGCTTCACTGATAATGAAGAGGTCCCAGGTTCAAGTCCTGGTAGCCCCACCAAAACAATCAAAAGGCAGACAAGAAATTGTCTGCCTTTTGTCTTTCAATTTGCGGACGATGCGAAGAGGTTCAACCCGAGTCCGCGCGAGAGATACGCCGTTGCGCGTTGGCCTCGAACGCTGTTGCC
>DATJCC010000047.1:0-2179 GCA_035514995.1 Microbacteriaceae bacterium | reverse complement strand
CCTGCCGCAATTCCTCGCAAAGCTGTGGCTCCGACATGCAAGATAAATCCAAGAACCGTCATGCTAAAAGCTATCTTTACGCTTTTAGAGCTTGCACTTTCTTGGGTTTGCGCGGCGCTTCTATTTGCCAAGTCAACCGCGTAGAAGATAAAAGCTATCGCATAAACAACTACTGCAGAGTACAGTGCGATATTTGAGTAGTTCTCGAGAGTCTCCACCAATTTAGGTTAACCTTACCCTCCTGTGTGATTTCTGTGAGCAACCACGAAATCATCCGACGATAATCACGAAGGGATATTTTTGAGAATGTAAGCTTACAGTCCCTGCGGTTTCGATCCTAGATTGAGGCAGTTTATCTCCAGTTTCAGAAGCGTTGTCGGTCGAAAAAACAACGCGGCGATTCGCATTCATCAAAGTCACCGTGTATCCATCTTGTAGCTTTGGAAGAAGACTCTCTTCTAGCTGGCTGACGAGAACATCGAGGCAGAGAACACCAGCGAAATGGCCTCCGATGGTCAACGGTAAAGAAGAAGTGATCGTCACTTCGTTAGAACACAGATAGTCAACGAAGGGGCCAGCAATATTGAATTCTCCTGAAATTTCCGGCACTCTGTACCATTCGAGCCGGCGCAGATCTACAGCTCCAGGGCCCACCCCAAATGTTGATGAGGCCAGCGGCTCGTGCGCAGGTCCCTGCCACCATGCAAGCGGGTTGCCCTGATCAACAATTTTTTCTGCCGCGCAAAACCCAGCACCATAAATTGGCAAATCTGATTCAGTTAAAATATTGATTGATTCTGTTTCAACAAGTTGTGCAAGCTGTGCAGAGTTTAGCGGCCCGTTAGAAAGTTGCGCTGAAATATCTTGTTGAACCTGTGGAGCCCACTCTTGCAGAATTTTATAAACCCCATCGAAAAACTTATCTACTGTCGCAAGAGCAGAATTTGCTACATCCTTCTTTGGATCACCACTCACTGCCCGCCCCTCCCGCTTTCACTACGCGTGTTCCTACTGCTCAATAGTAACCTTATGTTCTCTTCGCTAGGATCTGCCACCAATTCTGCACGAAAAGAAATCAACCATCTTGTCGATTCTCGAATTCCCTCTCGGACGACTTTCCGCGCCTCGGCTGACGATCCGACTCTAATGGCTTGAAGCTGTGCTTCTAAGTTTGCGTGGGTTTCGAATCTGGCTTTCTCGTCAGCATCTTGAAGTGCTAGCAGAGGCGTAAATAATGTTTGTACCTTCACATGTTCATACGTTAGGCGAACAGATTGGCTTAAACTGGCTAGCTCCATTTGCACATCTGTGATTTGCCTGCGCCATATTGGACGAGGAGAGTTTCTAGCTTGAGCAAGAATTTCAGCAATCACGTCTAACTCAAACTCTGCTGCTCGTTCGCAAGCTAGTTCTGCGCAGGACGCTGAAATCATTTCATAGTGCAACCCGAGGTCTGCGAGCTGCACTCGGGGCATGCCCATAAGCACGCGCACAGTGTGATATTCAGATTCTTTTAGACCTGCTCTGACAAAGCTACCTCCGCCTCTTCCACGTCTGGTTTCTATGAGGCCTTTGACACGCAATGCGAAGAGGGCTTCTCTAACAGTCACCAATGAGACACCAAGAAGACGAGACAACTCGCTTTCGCTTGGAAGTCTTTCCCCGTCTGCAAATGCTCCAGCAAAAATAGATTGCGTTAGTTTAGATTCAACCTGTTCAGGTCTTCCTTCTTCACCTATCGAGGTTAGGGTTGCAGCCTGTAAGCGACTGGATCTGGCTTTCACCGACAACATTACACCTCTCTTTTATGGCGATTAATAATTTTTGTACCGGTTTTACGTTACCGCACATTTTTCACTATGTAATCAAATCGTGATCTAAAAACATAGACCACCAACTTAAACATCTAAAACCATATGTTAAAGTTTTAAAATCATCGACATCGAAGTTGAGGAGATAAGTCGAAATGAGCACAGAAGCATCTAGTATTTCTGAGATTGCAGTGTCCTTACGTGGCATCAGCAAAAAATTCGGTGAATTCACAGCAGTGCGTGATCTGAATATAGACATCAAGAAGGGCGAGTTTTTCTCTATGCTTGGCCCGTCTGGGTCAGGAAAAACAACCGTTCTGCGGATGATTGCAGGGTTTGAAGCGCCAACCACTGGCCAAATCCTGCTC
>DATJCC010000046.1:0-10648 GCA_035514995.1 Microbacteriaceae bacterium | reverse complement strand
GCACAAACCCAAGCTTTGACCCGTCGGTATGCGAGACGTCAGGTGAGCTGGTTTAAACGCTACCCAGAAATTGAATGGCTAGAGGGTTTAAGCGAACGGTCAGTAGATGTATTTTCAAACATCAAATGTACTAGGGTGCTTGCTAGTGGACAATATTTTTGTTTGTATGTTGATGCAGATGACTCGAAACCGCTCACTGCGCAGGCCGCGAAACAGATTTGCGGTAGCCATGAAGACATTCCTTTTCACGGGGTGATCCGCGCAGTTCCAACAGAACGTATGGGCGTCGAAGGTGAAGCAAACCTAGCAGAGGAACCAACTGCGAAATGGTTTTTAGAACAGCGTGACTTTGCCGGGCGCCAGATTTCTTTAAGCGGCAACGGTTTGCGGGCTTTCGTCAGATTTTTGCTTGATACAGAGTTGCACACGATGTCTGATCGTAGAGAGACGCTCCCCGTAGCTACCAGTGCTGGGGTGCGAGACACACTCGTAGGTGTAGTTGGGGTTTCTGTAGATCTTGGTCGGTGGCGACTTCGGCAGAGCACTGATAAATCACTACTGATTGAGCTTGGTCGCTTGCACGCCGTTAGTTTTTTTGATGAGCAATACGATGATCAAAATGTGTCGGTGGAGCAGCTTGTGGGTGATCAAACAGTGTTTGTAGACCGGTCGACCATTTCAGTTGTAGATGCTGTCGGCCATGTTAGTGCAAAGTTCTTTGTTGTCGATTTGGATGGTGTTCAACGTGAGGTTCCTTCAAGCGGCACTGGAGCGGTGGCTGCCGCACTTTTTGCGAGACACTTTGGTGTTGAAACTATGGTTCCCAACCATTGGCGTGTTGAAACAGCTGGCGGTTCTTTAGGTGTGCGCATGTTTGCAACCGAAGATGGTGAGCATGTTTCAATAAATGGCCCTGCAGAAGTTATTGTCTAAAAGGGAGGCGGTCCAAGCTTGATTGTGTCTAGGCTGCTCGCTTTCCCGCCCAACTGGTTCTGTGGAACATCCCAATATTTCCGCCCCTGCGGAGAAACCCATTTGAGTCGACCGTTTTCTTCTTGTTCGACTCGCCACCTTGTCCCATCAACAAACTTGGCGTGTTTCAACGAATGATGTCGACGACAAAGATGGGCAGTGTTATTAGGTGAAGTTTTCCCTCCATATTGCCAGTCGATCGTGTGATCTATGTCGCTTCTAGAGGCGCTCTTTCTGCATCCGGGGAATCTGCAGTGTTTATCTCTGACTCGCAAAAACCTTTGAAGAGATTTTGTTGGTCGATACCGATCGACAGCCAGAACAATGCCGGTAATAGGATGGGTCAGCACCCTTTCCCAGACTGGAGCGTCTGCTGCGAGCCGCTTCGCTGTATTGATATCTATTGGGCCGTAACCGTCGAGTTCCGCCGCATTAGGGGAAACCTCTTTAACCCCAATCATGTTCAGCATAGGAATTGTAACTCTAACAACTGGTGTTATAGCAGGAATATCTTTATCTAATGCGTCAGCTGATAGTGCGGTTGTTGTCACTGCCGCACTTAGCAACAGATCTGCAAATATATCAGCTGTAACCTCACCTAGATTACGGGAATCACCATCTTTTTCGACAGATCTAAATTGAACAGAAGAAGATGAAGAAACAGAAGAAGATAGCTTTGTGTTTTCACGAGCAACGACTACAAGCTTACGCAACCTGTCATAGATGCCTGCAGCTGTCACCGAATCGAGTGTGGCAACTAAGTTTGAAATGCCATCTTCAAGAGGAAAAAGTTTAACGTTACGCGTTTTAAGAGCCTCAAGGTGACGCAGTTCTAAAGAGTGATGGGCGTATTCTTCAGCAATCAGTTTTGCTTGAGCTCGGAGCCGGCCCGGGGTTTCTTTAAAAGCGATTTCTAACGCTCGCTGTTCGTATATTTGACGACAATCATCGTCTTGAATGATAACTCCAGCATCGATGATGGTGTTGGCGTGTGATGAAGATATTTTGCCACACCGTAGCGCATCTAAAGTCTCTGGATATCGGGCCGCTAGTGTGTGAGCTTTATTTAATTGATTGGCCACAGTCCACTCAGATATATTGAGCGCAGAAGCCACTTCAGCCTGCACATACCTGAGACTCCCATCAACCAGGTTTGAGCTTGAAGAAACACGAGGATCATTCAATACAGCTTCAAAAAGTTGAAAAAATAATTCATGCTGCCGCGCCTGCAAACGACTCAACTCAAAAGATATATTTTCGATTGCAGGAAGAAGCTCAGCTACAGTGTCAGACAACTTCCAAATGGTGGTATTGGAGAATTTCTTTGCGAGTAAAGCTTTGTCAATGGCATCGTGAACTAGCTCATTAAAGTTACTGGCGTCGAGAGGAAGTTTATCGACATCGATTAACCCAGTGCGGATCGCGTGTTCGACTCTACCTTCAGGCTCTTCAAATGAATCAAAATAGCTTTCGGGAATGTCGCAGTCAGGGAAAAACCCATCCATAGGATCAATTAAAGAATCAACGTATGTGTCATAATCAAAGTCATCATCAATGTCATAATCAAAATCATCTTCGGGAAGTTGCTGCGCATTGGCGGCATCGACACTTACAGGTGTAACACCCATAGACGAGATGCCTATGGACGAGATGCGCCTATGTGAAATACGCCTAGGTGAAATGTCTGCAGGTATTTCACTCTCGGCAACCGCTTGGTAAAAACGGCCTCCTATTTCGATGAATTTGTCCATGTATTAATGTTGACATGGACCACTGACATTGGGGGGGGCGACTTCAGCGTTGATCTTAACTGTTCAGCACACGCAATACATGGAACCCTTTTGAGCGAGCATATCGAGTTACTTCAAATTCTGGCCAGGTTTCAGCGATCCACTTCGCTAAGGATTCAGCACCAAGATGTTTTGCTACAACAAGGTATGCTGATCCGCCCATAGCCAGTCTCGGCAACCATATTTTGAGTAGTTCGTGCAGAGCTGTCTTGCCAATGCGAATGGGAGGATTGGATCTAATTTCTGCAAAAGTTATATCTGCAGGCACTTCAGCTGGGGTAGAAACATTGATGTTTTGAAGGTTTAAACGTGTAGCATTCATGGTTGCTAACTTGCGCGCTCTATCATTGATATCGACAGCCCAGATCGTTGCTGCAGGGCTCTCAAGCGCCGTGTGCAAACTTATAGCGCCCCAACCGCACCCGATGTCTAAGATGTCGCCAGCAGGTGCCGGTTCTAAAGAGTTAAGAAGCACCTGTGTTCCGCGGTCAAGGGAGTCAGGGCTAAACACGCTAGCGGCAGTTGTGACCTTATAGAGGTCCCCAGCAAGCTCTACTTCAATTTCGCGAGGTTTGAAGGGCGTTGCTGTGGTCTCAGAAAAATAGTGTTCGGAAGGTTGTGTCACAACACGATTATTCCATGTTGCCACCTTAAAGTCTGTATTTTGCTAAAATCAGCAATATGTGAGGTCGAGAGCATAGACTGTATATCACATGAATCAAAATAATAAAAATGAAAACGTAGACTCTTTCGAAAATTTCAGTGCAGATGAGAAGCTCAGTGCAGATGAAAAGCTCAGTGCCGATGAAAAAATAAGCGACACTGATCGCTTGCTGGATCGCGTGCTCGAAAGAGGCCGCAAAACCGAATTTCGAGTGCACCGTGATGAAGAGATCAGCCACGATAGTGATCAAAAACCCATAGATTTTGGTGGAGCTCTGGCTCTTGACGCAGATGATCAGCAACTAGCTGAAAACCTAGAAGCGATCCGCATGGAGCAAGAGGACCGGGCTTCGTTGAAGAGGGTCGCGGGGCTTTCAACGGAGCTCGAAGATATCACTGATGTTGAATACAGACAGGTGCGTCTTGAAAATGTGATTTTAATAGGCGTTTATTCGCAGGGAACCTTGCAAGACGCCGAGAACTCACTTAAGGAGCTCGCAGCTTTAGCAACAACGGCGGGAGCACTCGTTTTAGACGGTCTTCTGCAACGCAGACCGTACCCTGACCCAGCAACATATTTCGGTAAGGGCAAGGCCCAGGAGCTTAAAGATCTAGTTCAGTCTCTCGGCGCAGATACAGTGATTGCAGACACCGAGCTGGCTCCAAGCCAGAGGCGAGCTCTTGAAGATGTTGTGGGCGTCAAAGTAATCGACAGAACTGCCGTCATCTTAGATATTTTTAGTCAGCACGCTAAAAGCAGTGAGGGTAAAGCCCAGGTTGAGCTCGCACAGCTTGAATATCTCCTACCTAGATTGCGTGGTTGGGGTGAATCCATGTCACGTCAGGCTGGTGGCCAGGTTGCCTCCGGAGGCGCGGGTATGGGGTCACGCGGCCCTGGTGAAACGAAGATGGAGCTAGACCGTAGGAAGATCCACCAGCGCATGTCGAAACTGAAGCGTGACATTAAAGCTATGGCTCCGGCGCGCGAAACTAAACGGTCTAGAAGGCGTAAAGGTGCAGTTCCTTCTGTCGCGATAGCTGGATATACAAACGCTGGTAAGTCTTCACTTTTAAACCGGCTCACTGGTGCGCATGCGCTTGTACAAAACCAGTTGTTTGCGACACTTGACACTACTGTGCGAAGTTCAGTCACACCAGACGGGCGCGAGTTCACGTATTCTGACACAGTTGGTTTTGTGCGTAACCTCCCGCACCAACTAGTCGAAGCTTTTAGATCTACGTTTGAAGAGGTCAGTCAGGCCGATGTTATTTTGCACGTGGTCGATGGCTCTCACCCTGATCCAGCTTCACAGATAGAGACTGTGCATGATGTCATAGCTGAGGTTGATGCCGAGCAAATTCCAGAAATAATTGTGTTCAACAAGGCTGATCTATTAAGCGAAACTGACCGTCTTATTTTGCACGGTTTGCAACCCAAAGCTGTTTTTGTGTCTGCTGCCACTGGCGAGGGCATTGAAGAGCTGGTTGAGCGGATCGCCGACACCCTTCCGAAACCGCCCCTTGAAGTTTTAGCGCTGATACCTTTTTCTGAAGGGCAACTGATCTCTGAGCTACACGAACGTAACGAAGTGTTAGACACCTTTTATGAAGCTGAAGGAACATTGGTGCACGCTCTTGTTAGCGAAGAGACTGCAGCAAAGATTGCTCCGTATGTGAGGTCTTCGACTACTCACTAACGGTGATAGTGAAGTTCACGGCTTCTGCGAGAGCTTGGTCACTGCTTGTTAAAGTTACTTCGGTAGAGCCCGCGCTTGTAGCTGTGAAGCCAGGGTTTGTGATGAGGTTCCCATCATCTGTGCCAGGGGTAAATGTGGCTACGGTTGTGTCTGATAATTGCGCATCAAAACTGGTGGTTGGAATATCGTCGGTATTGATGTTTAACACCTGATTTAGTTCAAGACTAACGTCAGTGCCAGGAAGCTCAGAAATACTAACTGTGACCGGTGTTTTGACGTCTTCGCCCATTTGCTCCGATGAGGAGCAAGCCGTTAAAGCTAAACCAGCGGTGATCAGAGTTACGAATCCTACAAATAGTTTTTTGTTCACTTTTTTATTTTAACGGTGTTAGTTGACAGATCGCAGCACAGCAACAACTTTTCCTAAAATCGTCGAGCTGTCTCCCAGGATTGGTTCGTAGGCGCTGTTGCGTGGGAGAAGCCAGGTGTGACCATCGCGCTGTTTAAAAGTTTTTACGGTGGCCTCTCCTTCTATCATTGCGGCGACCATGTCGCCGTTTTGAGCTTCATTTTGCTCTCTAATGATTACGTAGTCACCATCACAGATCGCTGCATCTATCATCGAATCGCCAGAAACTTTAAGCATAAACAGATTTCCGTGCCCCACTAATTGCCGCGGCAGGGGGACCGTTACTTCAACATTCTGGTCAGCTGTAATGGGAACACCTGCAGCTATCTGACCCACTAACGGCACCAGGATAGCCTCATCTGGCTTGTTGTCGTATGCCGACTGCAACGATTCTTCTAACCCTGGCGGATTAACTAAAACTTCTAGAGCTCTAGGTCTTTTTGGGTCTCTACGAATGTATCCCATGACTTCTAAACGGCCCAGCTGATGGGTGACGCTAGACAGAGACGCAAGACCTACAGCAGAGCCGATTTCACGCATGCTCGGAGGGTAACCCTGCAGGGCGACCTCACGCGCGATGAATTCCAATATGGCTTGCTGCTTTGCGGTAAGTGGTTTCATCTTCATGATTGGCCCTTTGTTAAGCGTATGTCAGTGGCTAGCGATGTAATCGTCTTAGTAACAAACATAGTTGGAAAAACGAAAATTACAAACAGGTGTTCGAGTGTTTGTTGAAATTTTTTCTGAAACTTCGAATTAATGTTTGATTAATTTGAGATTAGAAGATATATTCGAAACAGGTGTTCTAATTTGGTTGTTCGAACACAAGGAGGCAAAGATGGTAAACACAAGTAATAGTTACGATGCAAGTTCCACTGACATGATTGCACCGCAGTCCAGGTTGCGGCTTACGCTCCGTGGTCGGGTTGTTATTGCCAGCATGGTCACATTAATTCTTTTAGGACTGTGGTTGGGGATGGCTGTTTTTGGCGCTTCAAAGGCTGATGCATTTGATTCATTTTCTGCTACTTCCGAGTCCACCTCTTTTGCAACCGTTGTTGCCGCCCCCGGCGACACTATGTGGAGTGTTGCTGTAAGCGTTGCTCCAAACGCTGATCCTAGAAATGTTATAAATGACATTGTGCGCCTGAATCAGCTTCCCAGCGCAGATCTTTCTGTCGGGCAGGAGTTAGCGATTCCACTCCGCTACACAAATTAATAAAGACACTAGGGTAATAAAGGCAGAGGCTTTGAGCGCAGATTTTATGACTAAAGATCGTTCAACAGGCACCAGGTTAATGCCATTTTGATTCGTTAAGCTTAAACGGTGACCAAACTCAGCGATCTTCCTCTTCGTGAATCTTTAATAGGCAAAGAGCCCTATGGTGCTCCTATGGATCCCGTCCCTATTGCATTAAACGTAAATGAAAACACGCATCCCGTTCCGCAGGCCGTCATAGCTGAAATCACTCAAAAAATATCAGAGAGCCTGACAAAGGCCAATCGCTACCCGGATAGGGAAGCAGTGCAGTTGCGTGAGGCGATCGCTGGTTACCTCGGTTACGGTTTGACATCCAAACAGGTGTGGGCTGCAAACGGATCAAACGAAATTCTGCAACAAGTCTTGCAAGCATTTGGCGGCCCCGGTCGATCTCTCATGAGTTTCACCCCGACGTACTCCATGTATCCTATTCTTGCCAGCAACACAGACACTGAATGGATAGCGGTAGGCAGACAAGCAGATTTTAAACTCACACCAGAGTATGTAAAAGACGCCATATTAAAACACTCACCAGCAATCGTTATTTTGTGCTCACCTAACAATCCAACCGGCACCACGATAGACGCAGAAACAATAATTGCTGCCTATGAAGCGTTCGACGGAATGTTAGTAATAGATGAAGCTTATGCCGAGTTCGACAACAAAAACCCAAGCGCTATATCTCTTCTCGAAGGCCGACCCAGACTTATCGTTTCTAGAACCATGAGCAAAGCTTTTGCTTTCGCTGGGGTCCGATTAGGATATTTGGCTGCAGATGCCGCTGTAATTGACGCACTGCGTCTCGTCCGCCTGCCATATCATCTGTCGTTATTGACTCAAACAGCAGCAACGGTTGCTGTTCAGCACTCTCGGGACATGTTAGAAACGGTTGCTGATATTAGGGGACAGCGTGAAAGAATGGCTGAAGAGTTAACCGCCCTCGGTTACAAAGTGCATGAAAGCGGAGCCAACTTTTTACTTGTTTCCGGTTTTCAGAGCCCAGAAGCTACATTCGAGACGCTTCTTAAAAAAGGAATCTTGATCCGCAACTTAAGCATCCCAGGTAGCCTCAGAATTACGGCAGGGACTGAAGAAGAGACTACGGCGTTGATCAACGCAATCACAGAGCTCGGGCCAGCAGGAGCCTGACCTGCACTCAGCGATAGAATGGAATTCATGACATCAACAGAGCAAACATCAACATCACGTGTATCAACGATGACTCGCGAAACAAGCGAATCACAAATTAAGCTCACAGTTAACCTTGACGGAACTGGTCAGGCAGATATCGACACGGGTGTGCCCTTTTTCGATCACATGCTAACGGCTTTAGCCAGACACTCACTAACCGATTTAACCGTTCATGCGCGAGGAGACGTGCATATTGATGTGCACCACACGGTTGAAGATACAGGGATTCTCCTCGGTCAGGCGATGTTAGAGGCTTTAGGCGATAAAACGGGAATCACCAGGTATGCGGATGCGTTTGTCCCACTTGACGAAGCTCTTGCACACGCCGTAATCGACATTTCTGGACGACCATATTTTGTGCACTCGGGAGAGCCGCAAGGTTTCGAGTTTCATCTGATTGGTGGTCACTTCACCGGTTCGATGGTGCGTCACTTCTTTGAAGCGCTTGTGTTGAACGCACGCTTAACCGTGCACATGCGACTTGTAGAAGGCCGTGACCCGCACCACATTGCAGAAGCAGAGTTTAAAGCGTTTGCGAGAGCTTTTCGCAAAGCTAAAGCGCTAGACCCGGCAGATGCTGGCATCCCGTCGACTAAGGGCGCGCTGTAACAGTTAAGACGGACTGTAACAAATTTCAACAAAAACATAAATTTAAAAAGGGGTATCGAAGTGGCTTCAAAGCTCGAACTTTTACCGGCAGTTGATGTGGCCGACGGTAAGGCAGTCAGATTACTTCAAGGTGAAGCAGGCACAGAAACAGATTACGGCAGTCCCGTAGACGCGGCTCTCGATTGGGTGCGCCAGGGTGCTGAATGGATCCACCTAGTTGACCTTGATGCGGCTTTTGGTCGCGGCAACAACGCCGAGCTGCTAAAAGAGGTAATTGACAGTGTCGGAGATGTGCAGATTGAACTCTCAGGTGGTATTCGCGACGACCAGAGCCTCGAAAACGCGCTAAATTTAGGCCCAAAAAGGGTGAACCTCGGCACAGCGGCGCTCGAAAACCCCGAATGGACTGCTCGGGTTATTGCTGAGCACGGTGACAAGATCGCAGTTGGGCTCGATGTGCGAGGCGAAACACTTGCGGCGAGAGGTTGGACCAAAGAGGGCGGAAACCTGTGGGAGGTTCTCGAGCGACTTGAAGACGCTGGTTGCGCACGTTATGTGCTCACAGACGTCACAAAAGATGGCACTCTAAAAGGCCCAAATATTGAACTCTTGAAGAGCCTTGCAGAAAAGACGAGCAAACCAATAGTCGCTTCTGGCGGAGTTTCTAGTCTTGATGACCTGCGTGCTTTGCGCGAACTCGTGCCTCACGGCATAGAGGGCGCTATTGTCGGCAAAGCCCTCTATGCTAACGCTTTCACGCTCGTAGAAGCGCTAGATGTAGCCGGACGCTAAAATGGCGATCAGGCAGCTACCATCAGAGGGTAAACCGGCCGCAAAGTCAGACTCTGCAGGTTATAGCTGGGAGGGCCGAAACTTTGATCACCACGTCACGGCCTTCGCAGATGATAATGGACTGACACCCGATGAGGTTGCGGTAGCTGTTGGCGCGATCCGCAGTGTCGTTAAAAGTTTAAGTTTAGCCGCGACAAGAGAAGAGCAAGCAGGGCTCTTAGGGGACCTTGCAACTGCCCACTCAGAAGCGGTTGTCGCCTGCGCAAAATCTAGACTGCTCGTGCCCTTAATCGCTGAAGCTGGAGATTACGCCCTCACGCCTGAGGGTAGAGTCGTTGAAAAAAGTCAAGAGCTATCAATAGTTACAGTGGCCGCGCCAGACGGACGTAAAGTAATGCCAGTTTTTACTTCTACAGAAGCTATGCAGAACTGGAATTCTAAAGCGAGACCAATTCCAGTGCCTGGTGTGCAGGTCGCCATAGCAGCCGCCGAAGAAGCAACAGACTTAGTGATTGTGGACCCCGGCACAGCCACGACAGAGTTTGGAATTAGACGACCACAGCTGGAATCGTTTGCGCTCGCAAAACCACAAAAGCCGTCATGGGCTGACAGCGGGGTGGTTGCAGCGTTTGAATCGATAAGCGCTGAAGTAGCTAATGTGCTGACCGTCACGGTAGCGCCAGGTGACCCGCAGGCACGTTTGCTCGGGCCAGAACTGATGCTCGGTGTTGAGCTCAAACCAGATCTGAGCGCTGAAGAGCGCCGTGCAGCCGCAACCCAGTTACAAGATCTGATCTCAAAAAATGAGACCATTGCTCACTCGGTTGATTCTCTGTCAATAAAACTAAGCGGCTAAATTAGCTAAGCAGTTAAATTAACAGCAGCGACATAAATAATAGTGCCGGTGAGCACGCTCAAAGTGGTGTTTCTTTTAGTGAGCAGGTGCACTGCGACTGTTGCCGCTAATGCTACTGGCACAGCCCACCAAACTTCAGGGCGGGACACAACAGCATCATGCGTGGTTGTAACTGCGAGTATGAGCATGATGCCCACCGGCATCCACACACCAAGTTTTTTGACGTAGTTAGATTTGCGTAATTTCTTTAGCACTGCGAAGGGGAGCGCACGTAAAAGAACTGTGATGATCCCACCGATAGCGATCGCGCTAATCAAATAGAGGGTTGTTGGTTCTGGCATCATTATTTGGTCTCACCCCCGTTTTTATGCCGATTTTTATGCCGATTTTTACGTCCATCTTCACGTC
>DATJCC010000045.1:0-6959 GCA_035514995.1 Microbacteriaceae bacterium | reverse complement strand
AGAGAGGAGTGAGCGTGTCTTGCAGACCGCGCAACAACCCCATCGCCGCAAACACTATAAGCATTGCCGGAACACCCAAAGTTGAGATGCCTAAATAAATCTCAGCCTGATTAGCCACTTCAAAGTCGGCTCTAAACCCCGCAATTAGTGGCTTGCGCAAAACCCACATCAAAATTGCCACCACTGCACCTAAAGCAAGTGCCAACCAGATTCCATCAATTCCCGCTTGCACAGCCTCGCGCAGGTTACCCGCCCCGCGTCTACGAGCGACAAGCGGGGTTGTTGAGTAGGCCAAAAAAATCATAAGACCAATGACAGTCGTGAGAACCGCAGACGCGATCGCTAGACCGGCAAGAGGGATCGCCCCTAGATGGCCCACAAGAGCAGAGTCAACAGCCAAAAAAAGAGGCTCAGCAATAAGCGCTCCGAGTGCTGGAAAAGCGAGAGCGGCAATTCTCACATCAATATCGCGCTTGTTTATGGTCACCTAATTACGATACCCATAAATGCGACACCCATAGATGCAGTAAGTAAACCATGCGTCGGGTTCTTTTGAAGTTTCGCGAGATAGGCTTAAAGTTATGACACATTCTGGTATCGCAATTAACGAACTCGACTCTGATATTCGCCCACAGGACGATCTATTTTTGCACATGAATGGCAAATGGATTAGCCGCACCGAGCTTCCAAACGATAAAGCTCGCTATGGATCGTTTGCGGTGCTCGCCGAAAACGCAGAAGAAGCGGTGCGAGACATCGTTATTAGCACCCAAGCTCCTGCGCCGGGCTCTTTTGCTGAAACAGAAGCTGAAAAGGTTGCAGGCCTCTACGCAAGCTTTATGGATACCGAGCGAATTGATGCTCTTGGCGCGAAACCAATAGCGGCAGACCTAAAGCGCGTGTTTTCTACAGAAAACATCTCAAACTTTGTCAAAACAACTGCAAGTTTAGAGCGTGAAGGCGTTTCTGGTTTTGTCGGAATGTACATTGACAACGATCCGGGCAACCCCGAACGATACATAATAATGATGATGCAGGCGGGAATAGGCTTGCCAGACGAGTCTTATTACCGTGAGGAACAGTTTGCGCAGGTGCGTGAAGCTTATCTGAAACACATTGAGCGGATGTTTGAACTCACAGGTGTAGCAGATGCCAAGGATCGCGCTCGCCGTGTATTTGATCTTGAAGCTCAAATTGCTAGTAGCCATTGGGACAAAGTGGCAAGTCGCGACATTCAAAAGTTATACAATCTGCACTCCTTCACTGAGTTGCAAGAGCTCACCCCCACTTTTGATTGGCCAAGCTATCTTGAAGCGATGGGTGCGCCAGCCGCTGCTTTTGAAGAGGTCGTGGTTGGGCAAACCGACGCAATCTCGAACATGTTGAATCTTTTGACAGCTGATCGTTTAGCCGATTGGCAGGCTTGGCTAGCATGGCGAGTTGTTTCAGGAAGCGCAGCTCTGCTCTCAACAGAAATAGCTAAAGCAAACTTTGACTTTTATGGCACAACCCTAACTGGCACCCCCGAGCAGCGTGACCGTTGGAAGCGTGCTGTCTCATTTGTTGAAGGTGCTATGGGCGAAGCTGTTGGCAAACTTTATGTTGACAAGCATTTTGACGAGCAGGCCAAAACCGAAATGGACGTGCTCGTGGAGTACCTCATAGAGGCGTATCGCGATTCTATTCAAAATTTAAGCTGGATGGGTCAAGAAACCAAAGAGCGGGCTTTGACCAAATTAGATAAATTCACACCCAAGATTGGTTATCCAGTGAAGTGGCGTGACTATAGCGCTCTCGATGTCGATTCGGGCGACCTGTTGGGCAATTCTCGCAGGGTCGCGCTTTATGAATTTGAGCGCGAATTTGCAAAGATCGGCAAACCGATCGACCGTGATGAGTGGTTTATGGTTCCACAAACAGTCAACGCTTACTACAACCCAGGCTTTAACGAAATAGTGTTCCCAGCTGCTATTTTACAGCCACCTTTCTTCGATAAGAACGCCGACCCGGCAGCAAACTTTGGTGCAATAGGCGCGGTGATTGGTCACGAGATCGGGCACGGGTTCGACGATCAGGGCTCGCGTTATGACGGTGACGGCAAGCTAACCGACTGGTGGACAGAAGAAGATCGGACTGCTTTTGAAAAGCTAACCGTCGCTCTCATAGACCAATACAATGAGCTCTCCCCAGCCGGTGCCAACGGGCAGAAAGTTAACGGCGAGTTGACGATTGGTGAGAACATAGGCGATCTTTCGGGTCTTGAAATAGCTTGGAAGGCTTACAACAGCTATCTCGCAGATAATGCTTCTGAAGAAGATACTGGTGTCGTAGATGGTTTGAGCAGAGGCGAGCGGTTTTTCTTGGCATGGGCTCAAGCATGGCAACAGAAGTCAAGACCAGAAGAGACAGTTCGCCTTTTGACCATTGACCCACACTCACCAAACGAATTTAGGTGCAATCAGATTGTCAGAAACCTAGATCCGTTCCACGAGACTTTTCAAACCAAACCGGGTGATGGGTTGTGGATGGAACCGTCAGAGCGTGTCTCGATCTGGTAGTTAACTGGTAGTAAAGCTGGTAGTTAAGCGCTGGTAGTTAAGCCAGCTTTTGTTACGACAAGCGCTGCCTAAAAGCGTTGCCTATGAACGTTGAGGTGTGTGTGAACATTAAGACGCCCCGGCTATTGGTATCTGTGCGATCCGCAATCTGAACCAAAATGTTCATCGCATGCCACGAAGCGGGACTTGCAGGCCGGGTCGATACAGTTGGAGACCCGGTTTGATGGTTCTTCGCAAACCATGCACTTACCGATAACCGCTGCTCCCGGAGCGAAGTCCATCACCTCACGCCCGTCAAAAACTGCGAGCGAGCCCTCCCACAACCCATCATTGCCGAAAGCTTCGCCGTAGCGCACAATACCGCCGTCTATTTGGTAGACCTCATTGAAGCCGCGATCTTTCATCACTGCAGACAAGATTTCGCAGCGGATGCCGCCTGTGCAATAAGTAACGACAGGCCGATTTTTTAGGTGATCGTATGCGCCGCTTTCAATGATACTGATGAAATCTGGCGTGGTTTTGGTATTGGGCACTATTGCGTCTTTAAACCTACCCACCTCAGCCTCCCAAGCGTTACGTCCGTCAAAAAAGACGACATCTTCTCCGTGCTGCTCGACAAGCTCATTGACCTGGTGAGGTTTGAGTCTTTTTCCGCCGCCAACAACGCCCTCTTCGGTGACAATTGTTTCGTCAGGAATCCCAAAAGCTACAAGCTCGTCACGCACTTTCACGCTCAGTTTTGGAAAATCTCGAGACTTTTGCCAGCGGGGCGCACGATCGATGCCTCGAAAAATTTTGGGTTCGTGAGGCACGAAACCGGTACCATCACTCCATTTGACATCTACACCGGCAAAAGCAGGGTGTTCTTTAGTGCGTCGCAGATAGAGTTTACAAGCATCAATCTCGCCACCTACTGTGCCATTGATACCGTGTTTTGAAATGATTATACGACCGTTGAGGCCTAAGCCTTCACAAAGCTCACGCTGCCAGAGCATCATCGCGTGGGGGTCGGCTACCGGCGCAAAAGCATAGTAGAGAAGAATCTTAGAGTCTGCCATACAAGGGATTTTACGCCATGGGAGCTGTAGGCTAGTTACACAAGCCTGATTCATTATGCAAAGATGCGAATATGAAACGATGCGAGTATGAAAGGTGTCAAGAGATGACTTATGATTCCCCAGCACACGGCAAAATAAATCCGTATATGCTTATGCCCGAAGTGCCAAGCTTTACGCTCAGTAGCCCTGATATACAACACGGCGAGCCACTACCCGCTGAAGTTTACGCTTCTTACGCAGGAGGAGAGAACCTTTCTCCGGAGTTAAGCTGGTCGGGGTTTCCTGAGGGCACGGAAAGCTTCGCGGTCACCTGTTATGACCCAGACGCGCCAACTGGCTCTGGCTTTTGGCACTGGGCGGTCGCTAATATTCCTGCGGATGTGACACGTCTCGAGCAGGGAGCTGGAGCGCTGGGAGGGGCCGGGCTACCAGATGGAGCGATTATGCTTCCTAACGAAATGCGGGAGCCTTCCTTTACCGGATCGGCGCCACCAGAAGGAACTGGTGTGCACCACTATTGGTTTGTTGTGCACGCTCTTTCTGTGCCTCACATTGATATCGATCCGGAGGCAACGCCGGCAGTTCTTGGCTTTACCATCAGGGAATTGACACTGGCACGAGCGATAATCGTCGCTACCGGAGAGTTCGACGGCGCAAATCAGTAACTGATTTAAAATTAAGCTATGGGGCGAGCTTCAAACGATTACTACAGTGAGAGTTTGAAGCGTACCCTTAGCGAGGCTGCTCTTCTTTTAATTACTGACTGGCGCGGTCAGCTGAACGAAAAAAGCTTAAAACATCCATCGCGACGGCCGGCATCCGATCAAAAAACAGATTTGCTTTCAGCGGTGCATGGCGATGAAGAAGTGTTTGATTTCGTTCGGCAAATTTTCAACCTTTTAGGGTTGTCAAATGATTCCTTCACCCGAGCACTTGAATTGAAGGATTTAGCAACGCGGGCGCCAGCATCTCTTGCTGCAATAACAAAACTTGCTTTGCAAGTTGGTGAAGCAGCTTCTGTAGCTGTGCCTGGGAGCGTAACTTCGTTAATGAAGCAACGCTTCAGAGCGCATTTAAGCGAGATTGTGGTGACCACACCTACACCGCAGACTGTTATTACTGAAACGGGTATTTCGGCTCGGGGTGCCGCTCCTGTTGCGCAGATGCTTAACGATCTGCAAACCAAAAACGCTTCGGGTGATAAAAACACATCGGGTGATAAAAACGCGTCCGGTGATATCGAATTCTGGGGTGTTAACGCAGAGGGACCAAAAGCCGCTTTTCGGATGGCAGAAAGAACTGCAGCGTTCGCCGCATTAAATGGCGTCACAAATTTAACATTAGACGCGTCACAGATTATTCCAAGTGTTGGAGTCTGGGCCGTTGATTCGCAAAAGCTGAAAGCGCACCCCGCTCTTCAAAAAGTTGCTGAAGCGTGTGCCATGCACGATGTCACTCTCACACTCACCGCTCACACCTATGCCCAAGCGCTCACGCTACCGGCAATCATTAAACCAATCCTCCAAAATCCAGAGTTTTCAGCGCTCAAAATGGGTGTCGTCATCTTTAGCGAGATACCCGAGTCGCAGGCACTACTTGAAGAAGTGCTTCATCTTGCCGACTCTAGAGCAAAAGGGTCGGCCCCAGTAACAGTGCGTGTTACAACTAGATCGATTAGACACACTGAAATGATCACTGCTCTGGAACACGGTTTAGCGTTACCGGTGCTTGAAGACAAATTTTTGCGAGATAGTCAGGCGCTAAAGCTTATTCTCAGGGCACTAAGTAGCGACCCGGCAAAGAACGGTTATTTAAACACGGTGTTTGAGTGTGAAGATGCGCTATTAGTTGCTCTAGCAAGAGTGATCGCAACAAATATTGGAGCGTCAGATCGTCTAACTTTCCAGTTTCGTAGAGGAGTAGCCACTCGCCTACAACAAGCTTTGGCTCAGCAGGCACGGGTACGTGTTGCCTGCCCCGTTGTGCGTAAAAAAGATTTTGCAGATGCGAGTAAACAGGCTCTCCCGCTATTAGCCGATGTCGTAGACGCCAATGGAACGTTTGCTGTCAATAAAGAAATTTTTGGCGATATTAACGCTGTAACTCACAAAAAACTAAAAACACGGGCATCACGCCTTTTAGATCAGCTCTCTGCTAGCTCAGGGAACAACGATGAACCGGTAACGCTGCGCCTACAGAACAGAAAATACGAATGGGAGCCTGGAGGCGCTGCCGAAACCTCTTTTTATCGTCCACCAAACGAAACCAGTGTTTTTGAAACTGGGGGGCTTACGGCTGCAGTCCTGAAGTTAGAAGGGCAAGAATCTAACGAAGGTAGCTCACATAGCCACACCAAAACGCACGATGTATCTAAACCGCGCAGTGTATCTAACCCGCGCAGTGTATCTAACCCGCGCAGTTTATCTAACCCATACGGTGTATCTAACTTTGGTGCTACCCGCTTTGCAAATGAACCTGTCACTGACGCTACGAATATTGGTAATAGACAGTGGGCCAGATCGCTAATGCTGAACCGCTCAATCGGTGTTTCTTTAAACAAACCGAAGTTAGCAAAGCCGGCATTAAACAGCGAAGAAGAACACCCCGAATTAAACCCAGAGAGCTCTTTAAACTCTGATGCCTGGCATGCTTTGTCAGAACAACAACGGGCGGCAGTAATGCGTAGGGCTGCTTTAGCGATAGCTGCTGCTCGAGACAGATTCTTCAATGAATTAGCAAAGCACTTAGGGTTACCACCAGCAGAAATTGACCATCAAATCAATCAGGCAATCGACAGCGCCAGGTATCTTGCGTCACGCACAGAAGAGCTAAGAGCTGTTAGAGGTGCGCAGTTTCAACCTGACTCAGCAATATTTATAGTGGCCTCAGCAGAAACTCCGTTTGGCGATGTTGCAGAATCATTGACGGCCGCACTGGCCACGGGTGCGGGAGTGGCTATTGTAATTGAGGGTGCGCTGAGCGATCCAATAGCGGTTTTAATAGAAGAATGGTTTGCCGCTGGGCTACCCACCGGAACAGTTAAGCAGATGCGTGTAGAAGACGACTTTGCGGTAACTGTTTTAACAGGAATTAGAGACATCTTATTTAAACGCGCAATCTTGCACTGTGATGCTGAGCTTGTTGAGAGCATCAGACGCACCCGCCCAGACATTAACCGCGATGTGCGGTCTGCCGGAATAGGTGTTGTCGTTGTTACAGAAACAGCCGACCAGGCACAGGCCGTTTCTCAAATCGTTAAGTCAGCGTTTATGGTGACCGCTGGCAATCCACGACAGACAAGAGCCGTCATGCACACGGGAAGAAGTAAAGAGAAGAAAAAGTT
>DATJCC010000044.1:0-10772 GCA_035514995.1 Microbacteriaceae bacterium | reverse complement strand
CCAGACCCGAGTGAGGTCGCGCGATGCGGACGAGTCACAGCGTAGGGGCCGTAAATAGGGTCGATACGCACCTGTTGTCGCGCGACGACCTGCTCTGTGTAGATATTTACAACGGCGGGCTGCACACGCTCCACAAGGTCGGCGAAGGAGGCCGGCGCGGAGACGTGCGGTTTCGGCAACGTGGGGGGGAGCTACTGCGGCCCCATGCTGGGCAGCTGTCCGTTCCGCGCCGTAGATGGTTGCCCTTCGACGGGCGGGAGCGGTGTGGTGGCGTCCGAGGTTTTTGGCGGCGCCGGCAACGTTGTTGTTCCCGGCGGATTTTCGGCCGGTGTTCCTACGGCAGGGGGCGTGGCCACATTCGGTGCTGTTAGGCTCCCTTCGGCTGGGTGTGTTTCCGTGGTTTTCGGCTCATCCCAGCTCGGCCGTGGGCCTCGGGGAACAACCCTATCTCTACGGCCGTCCACCTCCGCGGGCGCTTCGACGACCAGCTCATCGGCCGGCGGCTCACCGGCCGATGGCGGCTGCTCGACGGCGTCGCAAGCGCTGAGTAGGAATGCTGCAGTGAGTAGGAGTGTCAACGTCATCCCAGTCAAAGCTGAAGTCATCATCGTCCCAATCATCCCCCGTGAAGCTGTCATCATCCCACTCGTCATCAAAACCATCTAAAGTGTCGGAGTCTGTCGCGCCCGCAGAGCTGTCTGCGCTATCTGCTGCATCAACAGCACCAACAAAGGCGGTGAATGTGGCTCCCACAAACAACACGATGGTTAACACTACCGCCCAGATGAAGGTAAATACGTAACCCAAAATTGTGCCAGCTAGAGCTAAGCCGCGGCCTCCCTCACCGGTCTTTTTGATCTGACTTAATGAAATATGGCCGAGCACAATGCCAAGGATGCTAATCAAAAAAGCACTAATGAGCGCAAATATTGCTAGAGTGTTAGTTTTTTGTGGAGCGGCAGGCATCTGTGGTTGTTGCGGCTGTATTGGTTGTTGCTGATAGCCAGGTTGTGGGTGTTGTGGCTGTGGATCCACATTGCCTTGGTTCGGGTCCATTGCTGGTTCTCCTTATTTAACTTTTGTTGTCGTTGCCAATGCTACAGCACCAGATTTGCGAAATACAGCCCAAGCGATTAGACCAACCACCAGTCCCCAAAAAGCTGCACCTACACCAAACAGAGTTATCGGGCTGGCGGCGACGATGAAAGTGAGGCCTGTGGCAATGCGCTGCGCAGAGTTTCTGAAAGCTTCAGCCAACGAGACTACCAGTGTGCTGATCAGAGCCAAACCTGCCACTGTTTCGATGAGTCCGTCTGGCGATGCAGCAACCATTGCGGTAAGAAGAGGGGTCAGAAACCCGAGAACAATATATGTGCAACCTGCGCTTGTCGAGGCTATCCACCTCTTATTTGGGTTGGGGTGGGCTTCAGAAGAAGCGGTAAGTGCAGCTGTTATAGCAGCGAGGTTTAAAGCGTGCGTGCCAAATGTTGCCCCAACCACAGTGCCGGTACCTGTTAGGAGCAAAGATTCACGCCATGGCACTTCATAACCGTAAGCTTTCATGACAGCTGCGCCAGGAACGTTTTGTGAAGCCATCGTGACAATGTAAAGAGGAATAGCGATTCCAACCACAGCAGACACCGTCAAAGTCGGCATTGTTGGCGCAAGATTAACAGCGGGTATTGAGAAAGAATGTGAACTATTAGCCATCACGGACCACCCGATCATTACCAGTGCAAGCAAAAACGCCGCGGGAGTGGCCCAACGCTGCGCAAACCTCATCAACAATAACCAAACTAGAATTATTGGAGCAACAAGCACCGGGTTTGCGGCAAGAGCTACAACAGGCGCTATACAAATCATCAGCAAAACACCTGCGAGCATGGCTTGCGCTACTGGCGCTGGAATCATAGCGATCAGTCTGCCTAACAACGGCCATAAGCCGGTCAGAAAAATCAATAAACCGGTAACTATAAAAGCGCCAACAGCCGCTGGCCATCCGCCTTGCACGCCAGCTACCGAAATTAACACCGCAGCTCCCGGGGTTGACCACGCGGTCATAAAAGGCTTGCGATGGCGCAGACTTAGCCACACATTCATCGCACCCTGTATGAAGTTTAAAGCCATGAGCCCAAGCGTCGCTTGAGCCGCAGACGCCCCAACATTGTCTAAACCTGCGAGCACAACAGCAAACGAGCTCGTAAAACCTACAAGCGCCGCTACAATTCCGACGCTAATAGGTTGCGAGACTGATACCTTCATTAAAAATCAATTATTGCATTTTAGATTGCTCTGAAAACAAAAGATGGGCATTTAACACTGTAGCCAAGGTTTAATGTGCTCAGCTCCTAACCCTAAATAATTAAAGATATTTTTATGACGTGTGAATAAAAAAGCGTTTCAGTCTCACAATCACATGCGAGTTTGTGGAATGATCGAAGTGTGAAAGCTCTTTCAATTCAATCTTCAGTCTCTTATGGTCACGTTGGTAACTCAGCAGCCGTTTTTCCGTTACAGCGGATAGGTGTTGAGGTTATGCCGGTTTATACGGTCTGTTTTTCTAATCACACCGGCTATGGAGCTTGGCGTGGGCCAATGATGTCTGGCGATGACGTTAGAGAGATCGTCACAGGAATTGAGGAACGCGGGGGACTTTCTGCCGTCGATTTTGTGCTTTCAGGGTATCAGGGCGGTGACGATATCGGAGAGGCTGTGCTTGATTCAGTTGCTCGAGTTAAAAAGCACAGTCCTAATGCGATTTACGCTTGTGATCCAGTCTTGGGTAGCGCGGAGACCGGATGTTTTGTCGCGCCTGAAGTACAAAATTTGATCCGCGATCGTGTCGTTCCTCACGCCGACCTAATTACACCCAACCAGTTTGAACTTGGATTTATCACCGGTACCGACCCTCATACTTTAGATGAAACACTCGAATCTGTTGATAAAGCCCGAGCTCTTGGCCCGAAGGTAGTTTTAGTGACGAGCGTTGAACGCCCTGATCGCCCCAACGACACTATCGAGATGTTAGCTGTCACAGATGACGGTGCTTGGCTTGTGCAAACCCCCTATCTGCCTTTAAAAGCTAATGGTTCTGGCGATGTCACTGCTGCGCTATTTACGGCCCATTTTGTTGAAACCGGTAGCCCCGACCTGGCTCTGGCACGCACCGCATCAAGCGTTTTCGATCTTTTACAAAACACTCTTGATGCGGGTCAGCGTGAACTGCAGCTGATTGAGTCTCAAGAAGCATACGCTAACCCGCAAATGCAGTTCGATGTAAAGCGTGTGCGTTAATCACAAAAGACGCTATTTATACATTTAAGAATTAAGTGCTTAGGTATTAAGTGCTTAGGAATTGAGCGCTTAATTCCTAAGTGTTTAGAGCGTAGCTTCCATACTTGGCGCTACGCCCTAAACAGTTAAGCTTGGGTCACGGTTTAATCTGTCGTGTCTGTCGCGTCAGTAGTCTCGAAACGAAGATGCCCAGCCCAATAAGAATCAGTAAAATCCCTGATCCCATAATCCCAATTAGACTCGCGTTTCCGGTCTCTGCAAGAGATACTGGCTCACTAATCTTCGTGATTTCGTCTTCTTCTCCACATTCTCCGGTATGGATTTTGAAGCGCTGCACGCCTTGATCTGTTTCTTCAACCAGCCAAAGAGTCTCAACCCAAAGTATCTCTCCGAGCATTTCTTCATTGCTCCGCCACTTTTCTGACATGAATTCGCCTGGTCGATCAACTACCGTCGGGAGTGTAGACTCCCAAACCTTTGTATTTTCGGTACAAGCATTCATATATTTCGATTTGTCATATGAGTCAGGAGTTTCGTTGTTTGGTAGCTGATTGTTGCTTTGCTTTTTAGCATCGAAGTGAAAAGCTTCAAAGGTAACCTCATAGCTGATCTCTTCTCTCTCTGAAAGAGGACCAGCAACAATTGCTGTATCATACAATTTGCCTCCCGCTCTTACTTTTTCTTTAGCTTTAGTCTTGACGGTGGGATAAGTAAGCAAAGTTGTTTCGTTAGGCAACCCGCACTCGCCTCTGTGTAACAAAATTTCTTCACCTGATATTGGGTCTTTGGTAATGAGCTCTTCAACCCAATAGATCGTTCCTTCTGACTCTGTTTTAACGGCAGGTGATAGATACTCGCCTTCACCCTTAACGCTAACGCGTTTTGTTTGTGCAACCGGTTGAGCTTCACATGCGTCTTTTTGTATATTGATCTCATCTTCGGCCCAAAGAAGATCTTTGCCGTATTCATCTGTTATTTTTTGCCAGTCAGTATCGTATTTTGGGGTTCCGACTTCTGGCTTTAAGAAGAGAGTGAAATTTATCTCAGCGCCGTTTTCGGGAAGCTCTCCAGTGACGTATGCGATATCTTGAATATCTCCTTTCACTGCGCCAGTTCCTTGAGCTTGGGTGACTACTTTTGGGGCCTCTACGATCGTTGTTTCATTTGGAAGCCCGCACTCCCCTCTGTGTATTGAAACTTCATCCCCTGTTTCAGAGTCAACCACAAACAGCTCTTCCACCCAGTAAACAGTTCCGACGCTTTTAGCTAGAATTTCTGGAGATGTGTATTGACCCATCTTTGCGACTTCGATACGCTCTGTTTTTCCAACGGGTTGCACTTCACAAGTCTTAGCTGCGGCTTCTAGCTCATCTTCACTCCAAAGAACTGTTTGACCTTGCTCATCTAGTATTTTGTTCCAATCTTGATCGTATTTTGGTTGCCCCAATTCTGGTTTTAAAAACACGGTGAAATCCATTGTTGAGCCGTCTGGCAGGTTCGTGCCAGACACATGAGCAACATCATGAATGCTGGTAAACAGTCCCGCATTTTCTTGGGCGAGTGTGGTCACTTCAGGTTTCATAAAAATAGCTGATTCTTCAGGAACACCCCAATCATCACAAACTTCTTTAAGGTAGCCACGTAGATTTTCGGGCTGATCTTCTTTTAAAATGCAAGCTTGAACGGTTAAACCGGAAAACGGCATAAAACCTGTTTGGAGTGGAATTTTTATCTCTGAAGATGTAACCGTTTTGTCTTGCCGGTTGATGCTTACCTTTGTGCTAGCTATTTCTACTGCGCTCTCTGGTGCCGAAGCTTGTCGCATAGGCTCACCCTCCGTACCGTAAACGGTGAGTCTTACTGTGGCCGGAACTCTTTTGCCATCTACCATTAGCCACTGACCGTCAACAAGTTTGGCGAGGACCTCGTCTTTAATTGTTAGGTCAGAAATTTCAATTTCACTTTTAGTGAGTTGGGTTTTGAGTTTCAGAGTCGTTGACACTATATTTGATTCGTTTTCGGCTCCAAAGAAATCACTAAAATTGTATTCATTTGGGATTGTTTTCTTAACGTAATCGGTTTGGGCATCACTTTCTATTCCCCAAACCCAAGTGTAATAACCTGACTCTAAAGCTTTCGGAACAAGCACATCATATGTGTCTGGCCCTAGCTCAGGTGAAGTAACAATAGTGCTCGTGGCGACTACGCGATTAGCTGCATAGGCCGGCACTTCTTGTGCAGCAAATTCTGTCGGGTTTGTATCAAATGGACCGTAGAGTTTTCCTCTGGCAGTCACCGGTTGGTAGTCGTTGGTTCCTGCAATTTTTCGCCAGCCACGAACTTTGCTTTCTTCTTGGCTTAAACCTTTGACATAAAAGGTAACTGTGTCATTAAACGAATCCCCTACATCAATAAATTCTGTATTTACATGTGTGGTTAGCTCCGGAATCCATTCTAATTCCGCGCTTTCAGAAGGCACTCCCCAGTCATCACAAGTTTCATTAAAAAATGGTCTCAAATCTATGGGCTGGTCTTCTTTAAAGATGCAAGCTTGAACAGTTATAGCTTCATGCTCTAAAAACACGCTAGTGGGAATTGTGATTGGATCTGAAAGGAATGCTTCTCTAGCCCCTGCCGCAGTCACAAAACCCTGCGCTACCTTTTCAGCTTCTGCAGGAGCGTCTTTTTGTTGCACTACCGGTAGCTGCGTACCATAAACGCTTAGCCGGATATTTACTGGAATTGGCGCGTTAGTGTTTTGAGCTGACCCGTCGTTTGGATAGTTCATCCACTCACCATTAATGATGTCAATTTTTACGCTGTCGACCACCACCGGGTCACTCTGTCTAATAATCTCCCTATCTAACTGAGTCGATATTATTGGCGACATCGGAACCCTTTGCCCCTCAGAAGCCTGCCCGAAACCATCAGTAAAGAAATAGTTTGCAGGAATTGATGGATTGCCTGATTTGGAGGGATTTTTAACATCTGGATGTTGCTCTTCAAAAACAATGTCCCAAACCCAGGAATAGTATCCAGCTTCAGCCGCTGTTATTGAAGGAGTCACCGTATATGTTCCAGGTCCCTGTTCTGTTGATGTCGTTAGTGTGGCTGTGCCAGCAATTGGAGCATCCGCTGGTGGCGAGACCGAAGGAGTAAGTGATGGGTCTGCCACAAACGGGCCATAAAGCACACCCTTTGCAGTGATAGGAGCAAATTTGACGGCCCCATTTTTGCCGTTTCTTCTCCATTCTGCAGACCCTGGGGCTACGCCGAATGTTACCGAGTCACCGAATTGATGACCTACTTCAACAAAATCGCTTGGAGTTTGGGTGGTTAAGACGGGTGACCACAGAGTGTCAAGGTCTTTAGAGCTTCCACTAAAAACTCCCTTAGAAGGTTTATTTTCGTTGGAACCATACCCGACCGCTTGAGTTATTGAACCATCTGGTGCTATTAAACCTGGTGAGTAACGAATATCACCGATGCTTAAACCTCCATCGGGGTTTTCCCATTTGCCAGATATCGAAACGGAATAGTTTCTGTCCCACCCAGCTGGAGGTGTTCCCTGCCATGACACAGAAGTGCCTTCTGGTGCGCCGTTTGGCCAGACAATTTTTGAAGTCTCTGTCGAAACAAAAATAGCGTTGCTAATATTTATTTCAGTTGTATTCTTTGAAACTTTAATAGTTCCCTCATAAGCATTTGCGCTTTCTATTACAGGCTCCGCGGGAACACTAACAGGAGATGCAAAACTACCAATTGTGCCTCCTGATGCCACCCACGCTGTGGCTTCTGCTAGTAAGGCGTCTGCCATTGCGTTTACGTTTTGCGGCAGGGCAGCACGGTAGTTGCTGAGTAGTTGATGGTGCCCGGGTGAAGCTCCGATATCGCGCACTTCCCAAACCGCTATTTGTAAAGCAGCAGCTTTTACACCGTTATTAGTGTCGCCGTGCATCCCAAGCAGGTAGGCAAGTTTTGCATAGTTAGTTGAACCTTTTTCAAGCGCAGGTACGCTAGCGTCAGTAATTTGCCAGTCACCAGCAAAGTAATAAGGCTGGTGGAATCCGGGGATAGTGCCGGGAGTCGTGAAGCGGGGATTTGCAACACTTCGGTCAACTATTCTTGGAATTTCTAAGCAATACACTTTTACCCCACTCCCCGTCAGGTACGCGCCAACTGTGTGAGGACCGTAGCCGGGTATTGTGATCTGCACTCCCGGCCCATCTGCAACGGCATGAGCTCGAACCGGATCAAGAATTGTTTCTTTCCCAAAAAACCCACCTGTGAGTAGCAGTGCGCTTAAAAAGAGGGCCATTATGCGTGGAAATTTTCTTCTATTTTTCTGCCTTTGATGTAAAGCAAAAGCGTCGGTATCGGCTCTAAACAACTCTTCACCCTTTCGTTTGTGAAAGCGCCATGATTGAAATTCATGAGCGCTGTGATTACAAACAAACTAGGTTGGCAATGACAGCCAGAAAGGGTTATCCACAGGTTAAAGGTCAGTTATAGAGATTCCACAGATATGAACTGCGCAATGCTGCAGACAAATATTTTTGGTGCTGGATTGTATGGCGCTGGATTGTATGGCGCGAAAGCTTTGAACTTTAGCAGAGCAGATAAACTTTATTAGAGCAGATAAAAGGAGCTGGGAGCAAAAAAATATCCTCCGCATCGCATTTTAAAGCTCACGGAGGATACCCCTAGTCAACTCGCTTGTTTAGCGTTTTGCAGTTGACCTGTTTTTTTATTGTTTTAAGTTACTTACCTAGCTCAGTGGAGTAAAGTCACGGCTGGCGATGTGATCGGGCCGTGGCTTCGATGCTGCATAAGGATGCTCCAAGGTGTTTTCTACACTGTTAAACACCATAAAAACGTTAGAGCGTGGGTAGGGCGTGATGTTATTGCCTGAGCCGTGCATTATGTTTGAATCAAACCAAAGAGCAGATCCGGCTGCACCAGTGAACTGGTCTATGCCGAAACGTTCTGCCAGATAAGTAATATCTTCTTGACTTGGAACACCAACGTTTTGTTCTTTGAGCGACTCTTTATGGTAATCATCAGGGGTCGCGCCAACACTCGGAACGAAAACCTTATGCGAACCGGGCATTACCATGAGCCCCCCATTAAAGGGGTAGTTATCGCTCAACGCTATTGATACGCTGACGGCTCTCGGAATAGGCATCCCGTCTTCTGCATGCCAGGTTTCAAAGTCGGAGTGCCAGTAGAAACCAGAGCCGGCGAAACCGGGCATGTAGTTGACTCGTGTCTGATGCAGGTAAACTTCTGATCCTAGAAGCTGCCGTGCCCGGTCGAGTATCATCGGGTGCGAAGCCAGAGCTGAGATCTGGGTACTGAGGCTCACTACATCGAAAACGGAACGTAAAGCTCCGGTTTTTTTCTCCGTAATTAAGCGGGGATCACCCTTCAGCTTTTCATCAGCTGCGAGCCGTTCAAGTTCGGCCCGGTAGGCGAGCACATCTTCGGCTGAAATGAAATCATCAATAATGGTAAAACCACGAGCTTCGTGATTATCCAATTCAGGAGCAGTGAAAGGGCCATCTTCTGGTTTTCCCCACACTGCTTGATGTGGACGTTCTATTAGCTCACCACGCTCTTCAAGGCGGGTGGGATAAAAATCCTTCGCTGCCTCTTTGATGATGGTCATTGATTATTCCTTCCTTCTTGATTATTCTGTATCAGTTATCAACGGATACACTCCGTCTTCATCGTGCACTTCCCGACCAGTTACAGGCGGGTTAAAAACACATACGGTGCGCATCTCGGTGCGTGGCCGCACTTCATGCTTGTCATGATTGTTAAGTAGGTATAGTGACCCTGGTGCTAACTGGTGGATCTCTCCCGTAGCCAGGTCAGTGATCTCACCTTCACCCTCGACCACAAAAACCGCTTCGATGTGATTCGCATACCAAAACTCATTTACAGTTCCGGCATAAAGAGTGGTTTCATGAACTGAAAAACCGGCACCATCTTTACTGAGGACTATTCGTTTGCTACGCCAGTTGTCGGTTTTAATGTCGGCGTCAGTGTCGGTAATTTCGTCTAGAGTGCGCACTATCATGCAGATACGGCCTTTCTTTTAGGTGCTGTTGCGAGCACCGTGTCTATAGAATCTTCAATTATTTGGAGTCCCCGCTCAAGCTCTTCATCGGTGATGGTCAGTGCAGGTAGAATCTTCATCACTTCATCTTCGGGACCAGAGGTTTCAAGTAGCATTCCGCGTTTGAAAGCCTCAGCACACACCTGACCGGCGATTTCACCGCTGCTGAACTGAATTCCACGGGCCAGACCGCGACCCTTCGCGATCATCTCATGGTCTGGGTTATTTGCAATAATGCTGTTAAAGCGGCTTTCTACCCTCAAACCCTTCGCCTTTGTGGATTTCGCAAGCTTGTCATCAGACCAGTAGGTACGAATAGCTTCAGAAGCGGTCATAAAGGCTGGACTTATGCCACGGAATGTTCCGTTGTGCTCGCCCGGCTCCCAAATGTCTAGGTCAGGGCGCACTAAGGTCAGTGCCATCGGAAAACCGTATCCGCTTATCGATTTAGACAGACAGACTATGTCGGGTTTAATACCGGCTTCTTCAAAGCTAAAGAAATCTCCCGTGCGGCCACAACCCATCTGAATATCATCGATAATCAAAAAGATGTCGTGCTTTTTGCACAGTTCAGACAGACCGCGGAGCCACTCGATGCGAGCTGCGTTGATGCCACCCTCACCTTGAACGGTCTCTACGATTACAGCAGCAGGTTTGTTCAAACCGCTACCACTATCAAGAAGCAGTTTTTCAAAATAGAAGAAGTCAGGATAGTCACCATCGAAATAGTCATCGAAGGGCATTGGAGTGGCGTGCACCAGTGGCACACCAGCACCACCTCGTTTAAGCGCGTTTCCTGTTACTGACAGTGCACCAAGTGTCATTCCGTGGAATGAGTTAGTGAAGTTAATTATTTGCTCTCGACCGGTTACTTTGCGCACTAGTTTGAGTGCCGCTTCAACAGCGTTAGCGCCACCCGGGCCAGGAAAGATGACCTTGTAATCAAGGTTGCGTGGCTCCAGAATGTGCTTGGAAAATGTCTCTAAAAACTCACGTCGAGCGGTTGTAAACATATCTAATGAGTGAAACACTCGGTCTTCAGATAAATAATCTATAAGAGTCTTTTTCAAGATCGGGTTGTTATGCCCGTAGTTGAGGGCTCCAGCGCCCGAGAAGAAGTCCAGATATTCATTGCCATCTTCATCATACATTTTATTTCCAACCGCCCGGTCGAAGACTACGGGCCAGTTGCGTGAATAACTGCGTACTTGTGATTCTAGGTCTTCAAATATGGTCATAGGTGTTCTCTCCAATTCTTGTGAGTCAGCCTCTGTAGACCCTGACTGATTTTCTGTATCTAGCGGACCGTCAGCATCAATTGGCCCAATTTCATACAGCGGCTCTGGATCGTGGCCAT
>DATJCC010000043.1:0-12254 GCA_035514995.1 Microbacteriaceae bacterium | reverse complement strand
ACCTTCTCTAACCTAAAACATATGGGAGAAGACAGGCCGCTCTACGGAGAACGAGCACAGTATGGTCCGGGTGACGTATGCTACCGACACCCAGACAGAAATACTTTTACTCTTTGCCAACGTTGCGGCAATAATATTTGTGCGGAGTGCCAAAATGTTTCACCGGTAGGAATGCTGTGTGATACCTGCGTGGGTGAGCAGCAACAGCGCGTTGCGAGCTCTCAAAACCCGAGCTCTACGCGAATTAAACGTGCCGTTGCTGACAGCTCAGTACCCGTGATCACGTATGCGATTATGGGGTTGAGTGTAATCGTATTTTTAGCACAAAACATTTTTCCCGGTGTTACTAGTGCTCTTTGGTACGCTCCCGTTTATTCGATTCCTGAGCAGTTTGAGCCGTGGCGCATGATCACTGCAATGTTCACCCACTCGACGGGTAGCTTCTTTCACATTTTGTTCAACCTCTATGCACTTTGGCTTTTTGGTAGGGAGCTGGAAAGGTTCGCTGGGAGAGCATATTTTACGGTTGTTTACTTTTTCTCAGGATTTGGTGGTTCGCTAGCCGTAATGCTTTGGGGTTATACCAGCATTGATGCGTTGAGAACACCAACTGTGGGAGCTTCAGGAGCAATTTTTGGGGTCTTGGGTGCGATGTTAATCGTAATGAAAGCGACCCAGGTTAATGTGCGTTCGCTCGTGATCTTGATAGGCATTAACGTCGTTATTGGGTTTTTGCCGGGAACAAACATATCTTGGCAAGCGCATTTAGGTGGTTTATTAGTTGGCTTGGCAACCATGTTTTTGTTGTTGAGGTTTAGAGGCCCTAGAAATAAGGTGCGGAGGCTACTGGCGCTTACCGCTTTAGGTGCGGTATTGGTGCTTCTGGCCTTCGCTTTTTACTTTATAGATCCGGTCGCATTATTAATTTAAGCCACAGAGCCAAAAGTTATCCACAATCTTATTAACACCTGGGTATGAATTACACGTGTGTCATTCAGGAAAAGTTATTTCCACCTAGTTGTCATTAGAAAACCGACCAAAATCAAACCGAAACCGACAAAAATGTTATTTTGTCCAAGAGGCGGTATTGGCAGGGCCAGGGTCGAGCTTGTGACATAGTAGAGCACGATCCACAGCAAACCTACAATCATGAAGCCAAACATTACTGGCTTAAACCAAACCGGGTTCAGCTCATCTTCTTTAAGTTCGTGTCGTTTGTCTACGTTTTTCGATGCAGACCGAGACTTCTTGCTCATTTCTTTTGAATCAGACATACCTTTATCTTACTTCAGGATCTTCAATGGTTCTTCTTTTACCATAAGAGGTATGACAGTTAATAGACGTGAGCGCGCCACCCTTCGGGGGCGGAAGAGAAAAAAGGTGCGAGTCGCCAGTGTCATCGGTGAAATTTTGATCGTTTCTGGAGTGGCAGTTTTTGGTTATATTGTTTGGCAGCCTTGGCACACCGGCATCACCGTGCAAAACCAGCAGCAACAGCTGTCAGAGAACTTGAGCAGCACCTGGACATTTGATGATCAAACCGCTTCGAGTTCCCCTGCTGAGTCGTTTTCATTTGCGGGCGATGTTCCAGTTATTGCTGGTCAAGCCCCAGATGACTCCTTCGCGATCCTATATGTACCCGCTTTTGGTAGTTCATATGCCAACGTGATAGCCGAGGGGGTTAGCCCCGAAGGCGTTCTGAACCCCTCTGACAAAGGTATTGGTAGGTACTCTTCAACCCAACAGATTGGTGAAATCGGAAACGTTGGTTTAGCCGCGCACAGATCAGGGGCGTTTATTACCCCGTTTAGAGACATCACAAATTTGCGAGTTGGGGATCCGCTATTTATTGAAACATCTGAGGGCTGGTACGTTTATCGTTACAGATCAACAGAATATGTTGCACCAGATGCGAGTGAAGTCTTGAATCCTTTCCCACGGCTAGAAGGGCAAATCTCTCAAGACCGGATCTTGACGCTCACGAGCTGCCACCCTAAAGAGTGGAGCACCGATGAGCGGGTTATATCTTATTCAGTTTTTGAAGAGTTCATTCCCAAATCTGAGGGTCCACCAGCAGAGTTGGTAGAGCTCAACCCGAGGTTTGCCAAGAAAGTAGGAGCAGCATAGTGTTTACGCTTTTATGGCGGTTTTTTCCTGGACCGGTTTGGTTGCGCGTTTTCGTGCTTGTGATAGCTTTTGTAGCCCTTGTTTATGCGCTAATAACCTATGTTTATCCTTGGGTTACAACAGTGATTCCGCAACCCGAGTCGACTGTTGACGGTTAGGTTTTAAGCGGGTAAAAACTAGCCTGAGCAGTAATAAATTTGTATTGTGCTGAACTGCTCAACTTGACCAACTACAGACTGGTTTATGATTGGCAGGTTCGCTTGTTGCGGGCAAGACGGTTCAGGTGTCTCTTCAACCAGTAGGCGTGTTGGTTCGAGCAGGGTTTGTGCCATTGCCATTGACTGCCCCTTAACATCTGGCACGGTCACTTTGCCGCTTGAAATTACTAGGTCGACAGATGAACCTGCAGGTAATTTTTCGCCGGGAGCGGGATTCACTGAAATAACGGACCCGCCTTTAACAACTGGGTCATCGACTGTGCTTGTGAGACCCACCTGAAGACCTAAGTTTTTTAACTCTTCTGTGGCATCTTTGAGAGGCAATCCTTCTATTCTTGGAACAACAGCCTCAACCGGTCCGCTAGAAACGTAAAGCTTCACAGTCTGACCCGTTTCAACGATAACACCCGCAGCAGGGTCAGTGGAGATCACCATATTTGCTGGAACTTCGCTGTCTGTTTGTGGGATTGGGATGCCAACGAGGTTTTGTTGTTGGAGTGTGTCTAAAGCTACTTCTTGTGAAACGTTGCTTAAATCTGGGATCTCACGGGTGTTTTGAGGTGTTAAATCAATAGCAGAAAGTTGCGTTATCCAAAATACGACGGCGCCGACCACAGCCATAACCGTTAAAATCGCCGCCCATGTCCACATCACAGGGGGCCTTGGTTGACTACGCACTGAAGTGCTTGAGTCGGTTAATCTTTGTAGTGCTTGTTCGGATTCGCTGACGTCTATTCCGCCAGTAAAGAGCACCTCGTCATCTGATGTGGTTTTACCAAGTTTTGGTGTAACACCCTCGCTGGCCTGTTTTAGAGCTTCGCGAAATTCTGCGGCGGTTTGAAACCGGCGGTTTTTATCTTTGATTAACGCATGCATTACGACTCGGTCGTAAGCACTCGGAATATCTGATTTTTGAGAGCTGGGAAGAGGCGGCTTCTCACTAACGTGTTGGTAAGCAACAGCGACCGCAGTGTCACCTTTAAACGGAACGTCACCAACAAGTAGCTCGTATAAGACAACACCAGCAGAGTACAAGTCGGTGCGGGTGTCTACGGTTTCACCTTTTGCTTGTTCAGGCGAAAAGTATGCTGCTGTTCCAAGAATCGAAGTGGTTTGTTGCAGTGTCGAAGAGGTTTCTGAAGCGGCCCTTGCGATACCAAAATCCATGACCTTGACTTGGCCCTGCTCAGAAATCATGATGTTAGCTGGTTTAATGTCACGGTGCACTATGCCAGCACGGTGAGAATATTCTAGAGCCGTTAGCAGAGCCTCAACCACCCTTGTTGTTTCTTCAAGCGATAATGGTTTTTCTGAAGCAACCTGTTTAAGGTTCTTACCGGGCACAAACTCCATGACAATAAACGGGAGCCGTTGCACCTCAATCCCCGTTTGAATTAGCTCATCGCCGGCATCATAAACTCGCACTATAGACGGGTGTGCCATTCGTGAAGCTGCGTGGGCTTCTTGTCTGAAGCGTTCGCGAAAGTCGCTATCGACAGCCAGAGCTGCTTTCATGATTTTAATGGCTACGGGACGCCCAAGTTTTGTGTCTAGTCCTTTATAGACTGTCGACATGCCACCCTGACCTATATATTCGCCGACCTCGTAGCGCCCAGCAAGTAAGCGACGGCTACTGGTCATGGTCAAGGTGCGCCCCTTTCATTGTTGTTCTATTAGGTAGATTATATCGGCAGGATCATCTTTGAAGTTAGTTTGAAGAGCTATCTTAATTTTTGCTATTTTAGGGCTCTTCATCTGGGTCTGGGTCTGGTTCAGGGTCTGGCTCTGGCTCTGGTTCAGGTTCTGTCGCTGTTACCTTAACCTCAGGTGATGTGACTGGATCTCTTTGAACCCCGTCACGGCCACAGTTAATGGAATAAGACAGAACTATTTCACCGGCTGCGGTTGCCTTAACCTGTGCTGAGCCGCTGCTGATTGGGCTTACGAGCTCCCCTGGACCTTCGATATTGAGTGTATAGGTGGCGCTCAACCCGCTTGGGCATGAACCTGGGCTACTGATATTTTGCACTGTTATCGTTTCACCCACGAGCACTGTTTCTGGAGCTTTTGGAGGAGTGTCGGGATCGCTTGGCTGACCGTATGGGACATTGTATGTGAGGGTGATCGTTTCTGTTAGTTCAACCTCTTTGCCCACAGGGTTGACCATTGTTACCAATCCAACCTCTGCGTCTGCAGCGGGGTTTCCTTCACGTTGGTTGATATTGGTAAAGCCAAGCCCACGCAAGTAGCTCTCAGCGCTGTCGACGTCTGCACCTAAAATATCTTGTTCGTTTATTTCGGCAGTTTTTACTTCTGGTTCTTCGGGTTCTTCTGGTTTTTCTATTTCTTCTGGTTTTGGCTCTTCCGGTGGCGGGGCTTCGTTACCAGTGAGTGCCAGCAGAGTGCCGCCACCCACGAGCAATAAAATCGCAGCCAGTGTGATTAGGGGCCAAGTCCAAGAGTTTTTCTTTTTTGCTTTAGGAACGGGACCGGTGGGAGTCTCAGAATCAGCGGGGAGCGCTTCGGTCTGTGGAAGAAGACTTGTTGCCGCTTGATTGGGGGTGGTTTGGGGCAGGATTGTGGTGGCAGCAGCTGTTGCAGCGGCAGCTCCGATTACTTGCGGCACATATCTTGCGGCGGCCTGCACATCACCTTTGTGCAGAGCTGCGGCGGCTAGAGCTAAGTCTCCCGCAGAATTTGGCCGTTTATCTGGATCTTTTTCGAGGCAAGCCAAAACAAGATTTTTAACGTTTTCGGGCACTTCTGCTGGCAGTGGTGGTGGCGCATCATTGATTTGAGCCATCGCAATCGCGACTTGTGACTCACCTGTAAAGGGCCGTTTGCCGTTGAGACACTCATATGCAACTATGCCGAGAGAGTAAAGATCGGTTTTTGCGGTGGCATTATGGCCACTTGCCTGTTCTGGTGCTAAATATTGAACTGTGCCCATGACTTGACCGGTCGCTGTGAGCGGAACCTGGTCGGCGATTCTTGCGATACCAAAGTCGGTTATTTTGACGCGGCCGTCTGGCGTAATTAGCAGGTTGCCAGGCTTAATGTCACGGTGTACTAAACCGGCTTCGTGAGCGGCTTGCAGAGCCATCGCAGTCTGTGCCATGATGCCCAAAACACGGTTGGTTGGGAGTTTGCCTTCCCTTTCAATAATGTTTGAAAGTGGCTCCCCAGGCACGAGTTCCATAACTATGTAGGCAGAGCCCTGCTCTTCGCCATAGTCAAAAACGTTTGCTATGCCCTCATGGTTTACTAGCGCGGCGTGACGGGCTTCTGCCCTGAACCGCTCCAGAAACCCTGGGTCGCCCATATATTCATCTTTGAGGATCTTGATAGCTACGGTACGTCCAATAACGCTATCCGAGGCTTTCCACACCTCACCCATACCACCAACTGCGATTCGCGAGCTCAGCTCATAGCGACCACCGAATGTGACTCCTGCTGTTGGTCTCATTGGTTTAACACCGCTTCCATAACTTGTTTTCCTATGTAGGTGGGTATCTCAAAAGAGGTTCCCACAAAATCGTGTGTAGCTCCGCCACCATCTTCGATAACGACTGCTATGGCGACTGTCGGGTTTTCTGCCGGCGCGAAACCAGTAAACCAAATAGTGTACGGTAGCGGCTCGCCCTGAGAATCGAGACCGTTTTCAGCCGTACCGGTCTTACCCGCTACTGTGACGCCATCAATCTTTGCCATAGCTGCAGCGCCTTCAGCCGTATTGACACCCTTAACCATCATATCGGTGAGTTGCTTGGCAGTTTCTGCTGATACTGCTTGATTTAGAAGCTCTGCTTCAAATGACTTCTCGACATTAAGATTCGGTGCGATGACTTGATTGATTAGCTGTGGCTTCATGACCGCCCCACCGTTTGCAATGCCTGCAGAGACCATCGCCATTTGCATTGGGGTGGTGCGCACATCGAGCTGGCCTATAGAGCTTATAGCTGCTTCTGCTTTATCCATGGGAATGGGCGCAACGCTTGGAGTTACTGGAAGAGGAATATTGAGGTCCTTTTCAAAACCAAACGCTTTAGCCATGTTGGGAATAACGTTTTCATCCATTTGTGTAGCCATTTCAGCGATCGGCACGTTGCACGATAAAACTATCGCCGTTTCAAGGGTGACTTTTTCGTCAGGGCCGCACTTGATCTGCGCGAAGTTTTCAATTTTTGCAGTTGAATTTGGCAGGGTGAACGCGAGCTCATTTTCAAACTCACTGTCAGGCTTGAATTTGCCGCTTTCTAGCGCCGCTGCAGCGGTAATAAGTTTGTATGTTGATCCCGGATGGTAGAGATCACCAGCGATCGCTCTGTTGGTGAGCGGTTTTGCGGGATCCTGCTCTAGGTTTCGATGGTTTTCGATGATTTCTAGGTCATCGTTTGATGAGAGAGCGTTAGGGTCGAAGCTCGGGGTTGAAACCATGGCTAAGATTTTTCCGTCACGTGGATCGATTGCAACTACTGCACCTTCGTAACCCTGCATTGCTTCATATGCTGTTTCTTGCACTGCTTTGTTTAGGGTTAATTCGACGGCGCTTCCTTGCGGCTTTTCACCGGTTATTATGCGCATGAATCGTGTTATGAACTGAGTGTTACCAATTCCCGAAAGTTCGTTGTTCATCGCGCTTTCAACCCCGGTCAAGCCTTGATAGTGCGAAAAGAACCCGGTTGCCGGTGCATAAACCGGCCCATAAGGGTAGTCTCTTTGAAACAAAAACTCGTCATCTGATGGGAGCGACTGCGTTATCGGTGTGCCTTGGGCGAGGATTGGGCCGCGCTCCACACGAAAGGCGTTCATTGTTGTGCGCTGGTTTAACGGATTTGCGCGCAACTCGTCAGCCTGCACCACCTGAATGGTCGTTACCGCAGCAAACAACACAATAAACATGAAGAATATGGTGCGACTTAAAATCTTTAACTGTTTGTTCATGCTCTGATCACCAACTTAGGGCGGTTGCGCACGGCGTTACTGAGCCGTAGTAGAAGTGCGATAATTATCCAGTTTGAAACCAGTGATGACCCGCCTGCAGCCATAAAGGGTGCAGTCAGACCGGTTAGCGGGATTACTCTTGTGATGCCACCGAGCACAATAAATACCTGTAGACCTAGAGAAAAAGCGAGCCCAACTGATAGCAGTTTGCCGAAGTTGTCTTGCCCAGCAAAACCGATGCGCAACCCGCGACCAACGAGCAGTAGGTACGTTAACAAAACCATAAACAGCCCGATGAGGCCGAGCTCTTCTCCGAGGCTTGAAAGGATGTAGTCGCTTTGTGATAGCGGTGTGTCTTGTGGGAATCCGCTGCCAAGCCCCGTGCCAAAGATTCCGCCGTTTGCGAGGCCAAAGAGACCCTGCACCATTTGGTATCCGGTTCCTAGTGGATCAGCGAAGGGGTGCAACCAGTTCTGGAAGCGATTATTAACATAATCGAACATCTGACTTGCAGCGATACCGCCAAATAAGAAGAGCCCGATGCCGAGCACCAGCCAACCCGTGCGGCCCGTTGCAACGTAGAGCATTGAAAGAAAAAGACCGAAATATAGCAGTGAGGTGCCAAGGTCGCGCTGAAAAATAAGCACCGACATTGATGCGAGCCAGAATACGAGCAGCGGCCCGAGGTCTCTGCCGCGCGGGAACACTATGCCGAGAATCTTTTTACCAGCCATTGAAAGTGCTTCACGGTTGCCGATTAGATACCCTGCAAAGAAAATCGATAACAGTATCTTTGCGATTTCGCCCGGCTGAAAAGAGATGTATTCGCCTATCTCGATCCACACCCTTGCGCCGTGTTTTTCACGCCCAATGCCCGGGAGCATCGGCAAAATGAGAAGCACAAGAGCGCCAAGTCCTGTCAAATAAGTGTATTTAAACAAATACATGTGGTTGCGAATAATGAGTAGTATTGCGCTCGCAACCAAAACAGCGATTGTTAACCACACAAGCTGCCGCACTGAGGTTGCTTGCCATCCGGTTGATTTGTAGGCAACATCGATGCGATAAATCTGCACAACGCCGAGACCGCTTAAAACAGTCGCAAGTGGTATTAGAAGCGGGTCTGCGTCAGTGGCGACAGCACGCACCACAAAGTGTAGAACTAAAACCGCTCCCATGAAGGCTAAGCCAGAAGGCACTAGCGCAGTTCCAATTTGGTCTAAAACTGTCAGGTCAACAATAACGACACCCGCGGCAGTGATGGCGAATGCGAAAATGATGAGTGCAAGCTCGAGTGCACGCAACTTTTTTGGGGCTCGGAGTGCAGTTATTCTGTCGAGTACGCCTTCGCTGGTGATGCTTTCAGAAAAACTAGGGGTTGATGTCATAGCCTTCACCCCCGAGTCTTACAACTATTTCGCGTGCTTCTTCTAGAGAACCTGTTCCGAGCGACCTTTCAACCTGACGCAGTTGAAACGGTGTCAGCGAAGAAACAGGGATTTGGGTGTTTTCCACCTCACTGCTAAGAGAAAGGGGACCGACCTGTTGTGGCACTCCACGGTATATCACTACGGTGTCACCGTCTGTGCCAACATAGTAGCGAGTTTGGGTCCATTGGTAACCAACAAAGACAAGGCCAACAAAAGCGCTTATTGCTAGGAACATCGCCGCGAACATCATCAAGCGGCGATTTCTTGATTGACGTTTTGTCTCTGCAATTAACTCGGCAAGGTATTCATCAACTCGCGGCTCAAAGTGCGACTCTTGTACGGGCTGCATTTTGCGGATGCGCCGAGAAGGTGTGATGAGGGTGAAGCGAGTGATCGGGCGAGTGTCAGTCGTTTCACCGCTTTTAGCGGCTGAGCCAACAAATTTTGGTGTGGGCTCTTCATCGAGCGGTTCGGGGAGGGTCTCAACCAGCGCAACAGTGACATTGTCGGGTGCGCCGTGACTGAGGGTAGTTTCAATGAGCGAGTCGACTGCTTGCTCGAGTGACACGCTCTGATTTATGATCTCTTCAATAGAGGCGTCTTCTACATAACCGCAAAGTCCGTCAGAGCAGAGCAACCAAATGTCACCAGGCTCGGTGTCGAAAACAGCAGTGTCAACTTCGGGGGCCGAGTCAACGTCACCGAGCACTCTCATGAGCACAGAACGACGCGGATGCGTTGCCGCTTCTTCTTCAGTTATGCGACCGCTGTCTACCAGCTTCTGCACAAATGTATGGTCTTTAGTGATCTGTTTAAGTTTTTTGTCGCGGAGGAGATAGAGACGACTGTCGCCGATGTGGGCAGTGGCGATTTTGTTGTCAACGGTTATGAAACCGCAGAAGGTTGTTCCCATACCTGCGAGTTCGCGTTTTGTGAGAACCGTTTTAGAGAGCATTTTGTTGGCATCTAGCAAACGCTGCTCGAGCTGTTTTGAGGCGTCTTTGGGGCTTTCAAAAGATTCACCGTCTATACCACTGACGTCTTTGGTTGTTAAGGCTGAAGCGACGTCACCACCGGCGTGACCGCCCATACCATCGGCTACAAAAAAGAGGTTCTTACCTGCATAGCCTGAATCTTGGTTGTTCATGCGAACCACACCAACGTGTGAGGCTATTACACTTCTGAACCCTAGGGACACGTTACGGCCTCAACTCAAAAGTTGTCGTGCCGATTGTGACGGGAGTGGAGGGCGGAAGAACAACAGGACTGTTTATACGCGATCCCGAAACTTTTGTGCCGTTTGTTGAATCAAGATCGGTTATGGTCCAGGTGTTGCCTTTTAGATCAAGACGCGCGTGATATGTCGAGGTGTATTCATCAACTATGACAAGCGTTGAGTCTGGAGAGCGGCCTACTGTGACAATATCGCTGTCGAGTGGGATTGTGCTTCCCGATGCCATACCCGTTAAAATCACGAGTTTTTTAGGTGGACCATCATCTGAGGCAGACGGTAAAGCATCGCTTGAAACGGTTACCGGTTCAGGGGCAGGTTGAGGTGCCGGAGTTGAAGCTATGGGCTCTTGGGCTGCAACTTGATCGGCCATAGTTGCTTTCATTTTCCGGGCAGGGGAACCAAATAGGTCACTGCGCAGAGCGTAAACTACCCAGAGCACGAAAAGCCAGAGCAGAGCCAAAAAACCAATTCTTAAAACCAGTAGGGTTAGCTCACTCATTCAGCACTCCAGAAGCTTTGATTTGGTTTACTAGCACGAGAACCACTGTCTCTTGCAGGGGTTAACTGAAATGTTAGCGTTGTTTGGCCGACGGTAATTACAGTGCCTGGCGCAAGAGTTGCTTCTCTAAATCGTTGACCGTTTACTTTAGAGCCGTTTGTAGACCCAAGATCGCGAGCGACCGCCTTTTTGCCATCCCAATAAACCTCAAGATGTTTGCGTGAGGCTCCGTTGTCGCTGAGTCTGATATCAGTGTCTGATCCGCGCCCCACCGTTGTGGTGCCTGAGCGCAGAGTGTGTTTTTGGTCTCCAACTGTGAGAGTTGCACTCCAACCGATTGCGCCCTCTAAGTTCGTTGCGTCTATCTCAAATACACCGGTGTTTAATGATCGTGTGCCCTGAAGCTCGACATCAACTTCACCAGCGAACTGATAACCCTGACTCTGGGCATAACTAGTGACGACCTTTGAAAGCTCGCGTTCAAGGCTGGGGCCCATCTTCTGAAGCCGCTCATAGTCGGCTTCAGACATGCGCACAATAAAGTTGTTAGGCGCGACTACGCGGTCCCTGTCAACGATGACAGCCTGCACATCTAACTGCTTTTTAAGTCCCGCTGCCAGTTCAACCGGTTGCACCCCAGACTTGAAGGTGCGCGCAAATGCAGTATTAACTGCGCGCTCGAGGCCACGTTCGATATTGTCTAAAATGCCCACGCGACCTCCTTACTCTCTTGCGTCCTCTTTTACGGTCTAAAGTTAAACACCATTGTGTCTACGCTATATGATCTCTCAATATGCTACCCGTGAACCTGAAAAACCGGGGTGCATGCACACAATTCCTAGCAGAAACATAGAAATTTCTTGACGTTAACTGCTTTTCTTTAAGACCTTTTGGGGGTGGTAAGCTTGCTAGGTTAGCTAGTGAAAACTTCTTAACATAGTATGCGCGAGTGGCGGAATTGGTAGACGCGCTGGCTTCAGGTGTCAGTGCCCTTAGGGTGTGGGGGTTCAAGTCCCCCTTCGCGCACGAGAAAAAATAGCCCCTGACCATGTGTTTTAACACTTTGGCCGGGGGCTATTTTTGGTTCATGGGGCAGGATATGGGGCAACCTATTGGCCAAGCCCAGTTTTATGCGCTTGCCAGAGTTCGTGTGAACTCCTTGACAGCTTCCCGCTGCATCGTGGGCGTGACGTGCGAGTAGACGTTCATTGTGGTCGTGATGGTTGTGTGACCGAGACGCTCCTGAATCACCTTGGGCGATACCCCCTGCTCCAGGAGAATTGTCGCGTGGGTGTGACGGAGACCCTTTAAGTTCACGCGACCGATCTCTGGGTGTGCCTGCTGCAGCCAAGTTAGTCTGCGAGCCCATAGGCTCGTTACCGAACTAGGGTGTGTCTCTTATATGCGTAACCAGACCAGAATCGCCGCAATCACTACTCCCGCGCGATACGTGACCGCGAGCTTGTCATAACGCGTCGCAAGCCCGCGCCACTGCTTCATTAACCCAAACGCCCGCTCGACCACGTTGCGGTCTTTATACAGCTCCGCATCAAACCCGGGCGGACGTCCGCCAGCACGTCCCTTACGCTTCCTGGCAGCGATCTCATTAGATTTCTCCGGAATCACCGCGGCAATGCCGCGCTCACGCAGATACGTGCGGTTCACCCGTGACGTGTACCCGCGATCAGCAAGCAGCGCATCGGGGCGCGTCCGCGCTTTCCCGGCCCCGATTTTGGGAACCCGAATATCGCCGAGGACTTCCTGGAGCATCGCGCCATCATGACGTTGCCCGCCCGTCACTA
>DATJCC010000042.1:0-18393 GCA_035514995.1 Microbacteriaceae bacterium | reverse complement strand
CATCGTCAACAAAATGAAGAAAATTAAAAGAGACGTCAGCATAGCTGAGTTTGGCGTCAGAATAAGTGCAAAAGCTACGGCAAAACCCGCGAGTGCAGCCTGCGGTAACTCCCTTTTGCCTCTAAAAGAGTCAATCGTCATAACGGTAAAAAGAGCCACCAAAGCAAACTCAAACCCTTCAACAGTTGAGGGGAGAAGACCCGCAATGAAAACCCCAAGGAGCGCCCCTCCCACCCAATAAACTTGGCAGGCAATTTGCATTGTTAAAAGCCTGACACCGGTTTGCTGCTTCTCCGGCACCATGACAGCGGTAGCGTAGGCTTCATCGATCATTGCATAAACAGAATAGGCGCGGGGAAGCCCGGGTTTAGTCAGATGAATTGGAAAAGAAAAAGCGTAAAAAACGTGTCTGAAGTTGACCGCTAAAACTGTTACCGCAACTGTGATCAGGGGGGTGACTGCGGCTAGCATGCCGACCATCAAAAACTCGACAGATCCCGCAAAAATACCTATTGATAGTGCGGGTGCGATCCACCACGGTAAACCAGCCTGAATAACTAAAAAACCGAGGCCGATCCCGAGCGGAAAAATGCCGAGCCCAACCGAAAGTGAGTCGGTGAAACCCGCACGCACCTGCTCACTTCGTGGTTGCGGATCACCGGTTTTAGAGTTAGTTAACAGGGCCGGTCCACTTTTCGCCGGGACCCTGACCTATCTCGTCGGGTATGGGAGATGCCTCACGAAATGCTAACTGCACAGAGCGCAGTCCATCGCGCAGACTGCGTGCGTGCATATCGCTGATGTCAGGAGCCGCGGCTGTGATGAGCCCCGCAAGAGCGTTGATAAGCTTGCGCGCCTCGTCTAAATCGATCTGGTCTTCGGGGTCGTCGGCCAGCCCGCACTTTACTGCGGCAGCACTTAACAGGTGCACAGCGGCGGTAGTGATAACCTCTACGGCAGGGACCTCCGCAATATCTCTTGTAGCTTGGTCAATTATTTGCTCTTGTTCGTGATGTTCTTGCGCGTCCATAGATTCCTATACTTAATTTATTGCTTTACTTGGTTTTGAAACTGGTTTCTGCTAAACTTAGTGCGGCTCTCGGTGATTGTGCCGAGATGGAAGAGGAGAATCTCCCACCCATAGTCATACTAGATTATCGGGTTGTTAGCACTCCGTTGCTCAAAGCCCTCACGGGTTAGCGCAACAGCAAAAGGGTGCAGAAGGTTTAATGCCGCGTGCATTCTGCCTGAGATCGTCTTCCTGGCTGGTAACAGTTGCACAGATAACGAATCTTAAGGAGTACGCGATCAGCGATCCCCGCACAAATGAACGAATTCGCGCAGGCGAACTACGTCTTGTTGGCCCGAGCGGCGAACAGGTGGGTGTAGTCTCACTCGATATTGCATTGAGGCTTGCCCAAGAAGCAGACCTCGATCTTGTAGAGGTAGCACCAGATGCTAAACCTCCCGTTGCCAAAATTATGGACTTCGGTAAATACAAATACGAGCAGGCTCAGAAAGCTAAAGAGGCTCGCAAGAACCAAGCAAACACTGTGCTCAAAGAAGTGCGCTTTAGACTAAAAATTGATACTCATGACTATGAGACCAAAGTTAAACACGCAATAACTTTTTTGGAGCAGGGCGACAAAGTTAAAGCGATGATTCAGTTTAGGGGCCGTGAGCAGTCACGCCCAGAGCTTGGTGTGAAGCTATTACAAAACTTTGCTGAAGAGATAGCAGATCACGGAATCGTGGAGTCAAACCCACGCATTGACGGCCGAAACATGGTTATGGTGATTGGCCCGATCCGTAATAAGGCAGAGGCTAAAGCAAAACAGAACGCACGCAAAGCTCAAGAAAAAGCTGAGCGTAGAAGCCAAAAACAGGCTGCCTCGCAAGAAAAGACTAAAGCGGAATAAACCCCGCGACACAACGTGACTGTCTAAAGAGCAGTGCGCAATAAACAAGGAGAATACGATGCCGAAGCAGAAGACCCACTCGGGAGCCAAGAAGCGTTTTAAGGTTACCGGAAGTGGCAAAATCATGAAGCAGCAGGCAGGCATGCGTCACAACCTCGAAGTGAAATCTTCGAGACGCAAACGCCGCCTAAACGCTGAAACAGTTTTGTCACCGGGTGACGCGATGCAGGCCAAGAGACTGCTCGGTCGCCGCTAATCCCCAAACGACTTTAATCAAAGGAACAAAAACATGGCAAGAGTTAAAAGGGCTGTTAACGCCCATAAAAAGCGCAGGGTAACACTTGAACGCGCTGCCGGTTACCGCGGTCAGCGTTCACGTCTTTACCGCAAAGCTAAAGAACAGCTACTTCACTCACACGTTTATAGCTTCAACGACCGTCGCAAACGTAAGAATGACTTCCGTCGTTTGTGGATCCAGCGCATAAACGCAGGTGCACGCGCAAACGGCCTCACCTACAACCGTTTCATTCAGGGTCTAGGCATTGCTGGTGTTGAAGTTGATCGCCGCATGCTCTCTGAGCTTGCAACAAACGAACCGCAGGCATTTGCGGCACTCGTTGAGGTTGCTAAAAAAGCGCTTCCTGAAGACACTTCAGCGCCTAAGGTTGCAGCTTAACCGTTTTTAGGTTTCAGCTTCTAAAGTCGGCTCCCATTCTTTCGATGTGGGCCGACTTTTTCGTTAACTGCGAGTGGAATTGTTAGCTCCGGGTAGGCTAGGGGTGTGTTAGAAAACCCTAAATCTGCGCGTGTCAAAAGCGCGGCGAAACTGCTAAAAAAACGTGCGCGGCGTGAACGCGCTGAATTCTTGGTTGAGGGGCCGCAGGCTGTCAAAGAGTTGCTTGAAAACGCACCTGAATTAACTAAAGAAGTGTTTGCAACGCATGAAACTTTAGAGCGCCACAGCGAGCTTGAACTGCTAACTGCGAGGCACAACATCGAGCTGACCCTCGCCGACTCTCGTGTAATCGCGGCTCTTAGCGACACTATTAACCCGCAGGGCGTGGTTGCTGTCGCAAAAACAAAAGTTACTGACCTAAACGAAGCTCTCGCACAGGCTAAACTCGTGGCGGTGCTCGTAGAGGTGCGCGACCCCGGCAATGCTGGAACAGTATTGCGTGCAGCTGATGCGGCTGGCGCTGACTGCGTCATCTTTGCTGGGGAGAGCATTGACCCCTGGCATCCAAAAGTGGTGCGGTCGACGACAGGCTCGCTATTTCATTTGCCGCTCGTAACAGATGTGACACTGCTTGAGGTTTTAGAGGCGACTAAACAGGCTGGTATTACCTCCTTGGCCGCTGATTTGCAAGGGCGCGACCTGTCACCGGGTGACACAGTGCTTAGAAACCCAATCGCTTGGATTTTTGGTAATGAGGCGCGCGGTTTGAGCGAGACAGACCGGGGCAGATGCGATGATGTATTGAAGCTCCCCATCTTTGGTAGGGCGCAATCTCTAAATCTCGCCACCGCCGCATCGGTCTGCCTCTATACGAGCGCGTTCGCACAACGAGCTGCGGCACAATAAATTATGAGCCTAAATAAAACAGCTAGCTCTGCAACAGTGTTTCACCCAGCATCCCACCCGGCTCCCACCCTGGGGCGATAGCAAACACCGCTGACCCTACGTGGGTGATCCACTCGTTCATCAAATCGAGCTGATCGAGACGCTGCTGAATGGGCACAAACTGTTTTAGTGGATCGCGTTGGTAACAAACAAATAAAAGCCCCTGCTCATCACCATCGTCGTAATTAACCGAGCGGCGGTACACCCGTTCATCACCCATGCGGGCGCGTCTGATGTGAGCAAAATCAGGAATCACATTGAACCCTAAAGCGTCCTTAGCTTCAAAGTCCGGTTCATCATGCTCATCAACACCCGTAAGTGGTGCACCGACAGCCAGATCGCGGCCCATGGCCTGCTCGCGCACAGGGCGGTCGATCATATCCCATGTTTCAAGCTCCATGCGGATCCGCCGCAAAACAATAGCCGTACCACCGGCAAGCCAGCCCTCATCGAGCCACACAGTTTCATCAAACTCTGCTGTGCCCGGCTCAGGGTTTGAGGTTCCGTCGACCTGGCCCATCAGGTTGCGCATCGTTGAACCCTCAGGTTGCGACCCCCGCGCATATCTAAACCCGTCTTGCCTCCAGAGCGGTTCAGCAAACCAGCGCACGCTCTTCAACAACATTCTGGCAGCATGAGCCAGCGTTGTTGGATCGTCACTGCTTATCGCCAGCAGCAGGTCACCGTTATTGAAATCGTCGCCTAACTGATCGCGGCTGAAGGCCGGAAGAGGAGCAAGCCATTCTGGGCGCAACGCTGGATCAACCCGGTTAACAAGTTCCGGCCCAAACCCGACCGTTACAGTTAACCGTGCGGGCACTTCAGCCAGTTCTGGTTCAGTGTCGACTATTGGCGGCTCACCACTTGTGAGCGCTTCAATGTCTGCGGTAAGAATTCGAAACAGCCGGGTTAAAGCTTCTCGGTCTGTTTCGGGTTTCAAACTGTAGGCAAGGTAGCGGATGTGTGCTGTCGGTGGCGTAATTATTCCGGCCTGGTGCATTCCGGTGGCGGGTATTGTCTCGTCGCCGTCAATGATGGGGTTTCCGGCGAGCGTTTTGGCTCCCGGAAACCCTGCCGACGCGCTGGCGAGCGCACCCACTGTGGATGCACCCGCCAGAACCCCTGTAAAGAGGCCTCGCCTTGAAAGACTTTGCCTTGAGAGACCTTTACTTGGGAGGTTAGTCATTGGTTTTTTCATCATGATGGTCGTGATCATGGTCGTGATCGTGATCACCTGGAGCGTACTCCTCTATGGCGCCGGCAAAGTCGCGAACCTCTACGAGGAGCTCTTTTTCGGTTCCGTCAGAGAAGAGGAGAGTGATCTCGAGTTCTTCTCCTGGGAGGAGCTCTCTGTCAAGATCCATCAGCATGATGTGGTTTGCACCGGGTTCGAGTTCGAGGCTACCGCCCGCGGGGATCACAAATCCACCTTCGATTTCTTGCATTTTCATGTTGCCACCGGTCACAACGGTTTCGTGAAGTTCGACCATGCCCGCAATGGGGCTGGAAGCACCGACGAGGGTGACTTCTTCAGGACCAGGATTAGTGAGCGTACCAAACACGCCGGTCATACCATCAGTTGCTTTAGTCCAGCCGCCCACGAGTGTGAGTTCAGCAGATTCTTGAACCGTGCCCTGTGTTGTTTCGTTTGAAGAATCCGCTGTTGCGCTCTGCCCGCACCCCACGAGAGTAAGCGATAGAGCTAAAGCAGCGCCCGCGATCGAGACTGATTTAGGCATAGTTGTAGATATTGATTTATTAAGTTTCAAAGTATTTCCTTCAGATTAAGTAAATTATTTTGATTTTCTTACCATCAGCACAATTACCGTTATGAGCACGCCCGCCCCCGCGACAAGCAGCGCAATAACTGCCGGAAGAGGTAGGCCAGATTCATCTTCAGCATCGACTGTACTTTCAGCGCTGTCTGCGTCTTCAGCATCTTCTGCCACATTGGCCACATTGAGATCTTCAAGCGCGGGAAGCTGTTCGAGCATAGCTGCCCCATCAGCACCAATAGCAAACGTAGAAGTGCCACTGATTGGATGCCCATCGCTCGACACCACCCGCCAAACAAGATGGTAGGCACCGTCTTCAAGCTCCGGCATCTCCTGCACAGCATCCATCCCAGTTATCGTAGGAGCATCCCCAACAACCAGGTTGCCTGCACTGTCGAGCACATTCATCACAGTCGCTCCCTCACCGATATCGATGAGGGAGTTATTGAATGTTAATGTGATCTGCTCAGGCGCTGTCTCGAGCACCGCTTTGTCGTTTGGCACTTGATCTACAAGTACGTCGTGAGCCAGTGCGGCGCTTGCCGAACCAAAGAAAAATAGTAGTAGAACTGTAAAGAAAGTTGAGATCCTCACGGAAATCCTTTCACCTTGACGAAAATGATCTTGAGCTTGCATGCTCGATTAATCTTGTGCTTAATGTTTCGGTTGCAGGGTCAGAACTGGTGGGCCTCTAAGCGATAAATTGCTCGTCAAAAGAAAACTAGAAATAATTGGCTTACTGCTGTAATTTATCCAGCAGAGTTTATGCGGCCGAAGAGCAGCGGTTTGCGACGCGGAAAGCGAAGCAGTAGGTAAAAATATGCGCCGAAGAGATGTCGCGATACGCTTTAAAGCAACTTCGCCGCGACGAATCAGCCACACGGTTAAAACCGTTGCGACTGCGTGGCCAAATAACATCATTAGATCTGCGCTAGAACCGACCTGTGCCGTGGGCACAAACTTTTCGACCATACCCATGTGCGCAGCGTGAGCAGGTAGCGGATCACCAGAGCCCGGCCGGTAGCCAGTGCCAGCATAAACAAAAATAGTGTGAAAAAGCGCTTGAGTGAAACCCACCGCTGCAGTCATGCCTGCAATCCCAAGCCGCTTGCTCAGCAACAAAATCACAAGCGGTAAAGCTACTACTGCGGTAACTAAAAGAGCAACTGGAGTGGGGATGTTTCCGCCCGCAAGAATGTGCGAAGTAGCGGCGACAACGGTAGAAGCTACAGCAATTACAGTACCTTTAACAGCGCGAGAGCTACGAGAAGAGCTCGCGCTCCTGCTGATTGGGTACTTGGAAGGTTCCACACTTGAATTATAAAACTTGCACCTGAGAACTTGCATGCATAAGCAACATTAAACAGTTCGGGGTAGAATGGTGTCTCGTGTCAGAACTTAATCCAATTACCCCAGAAGCCGTAGAAAAGGCAGTCGCTGAGGCGCTCGCGGCAATTGACGCCGCGGACTCTTTAAACGAGTTGAAACAGGTTAGATTAGCTCACGTTGCTGAGGCATCTACAATCTCTAAACTGAACTCAAAAATGCGCGAAGTGCCAAAAGAAGAAAAAGCCGCCACCGGAAAAATGATGGGTCAGGCGAAAGGCAAAATAGAGGGCGCATTTAAAAAGCATGAAGCTTTGCTCGAAGAAAAAGAAGCTCAGGCGCGGCTGGTAGCTGAAACAGTAGATGTGACAGCTGCTCCGCAGCGAGTGCGCACGGGGGCTCGGCACCCACTTGCCAAGCTACAAGACGATATCGCAGACATTTTTACCGGTATGGGTTGGGAAGTCGCTGAAGGCCCAGAGCTCGAACACGAATGGTTTAACTTTGACGCACTAAACTTCGACCCCGACCATCCTGCACGTGCGATGCAAGACACTTTTTTTGTTGAACCGCACAACAGACATTTGCTGTTGCGCACCCACACTTCTCCCGTACAGATCCGCTCTCTTTTGACTCGCGAGCTACCGCTATATGTGATAGCTCCGGGCACGGTTTATCGTACCGATGAGCTAGATGCCACCCATACACCCGTTTTTCATCAGGTTGAGGGGATAGCAATCGACAGGGGGCTCACAATGGCTCACCTGCGCGGCACTCTCGAGCATCTCGCCCGCCAAATGTTTGGTGAAGAAGCAAAAATTCGTTTACGTGCAAACTTTTTTCCTTTCACCGAGCCGAGCGCTGAGCTAGATGTTTGGCATCCAGGCGCAAAAGGTGGTGCACGTTGGGTTGAATGGGGCGGTTGCGGCATGGTCGACCCGAATGTTTTGCTTGCGGCGGGTATCAACCCTGACGAATACCAGGGTTTTGCGTTTGGCATGGGCATCGAACGCACCCTGCAATTTCGCAATGATATTAGTGATATGCGTGACATGGTTGAAGGCGATGTGCGTTTCAACCGCCAGTTCGGAGGTTTAGTTTAATGAAAGTTTCACTCGGTTGGCTTGGTGAGTTTGTTGAGCTTCCAAAAGACATAACTCCTGAACAATTGCACGAAGATTTAGTACGTGTGGGTTTTGAAGAAGAATCTATCCGTTCTTTTGATGTCACCGGGCCCATTGTCGTTGGCGAGGTCATCTCGCGTGAAGCCGAAGAGCATTCTAACGGCAAAACGATTAACTGGTGTCAGGTGCGGGTCGCTCCTGAGGGTCAGCAGGCAGCTGACGGAGAAGGCGATGTGCGAGGCATAGTTTGTGGCGCACACAACTTTGAGGCGGGAGATAAAGTCGTTGTGACTCTGCCGGGAGCGGTTTTGCCCGGTGATTTTAAAATTGCGGCACGTAAAACTTACGGTCATGTCTCTGACGGCATGATAGCTTCACAGCTGGAGCTTGGTTTGGGTGATGACCACGATGGCATCATTGTGCTTTCACGCATGGGGCTCGACCCTGAAATCGGCGCAGACGCTATCGAGCTTTTGGGGCTTGACGATCGCGCAGTAGAAATTAATGTCACGCCTGATCGCGGCTACGCATTTTCGTTACGCGGTGTTGCCCGCGAAATCTCGCACTCAACCGGTGCGAAATTCACAGACCCCGCTTTGACAGTTGATATAGCTCCAGCTTCGGGTTTTGAAGTGAAGCTGCAGGACGACGCCCCAATTCACGGGAAGCCCGGTTGTACAGGTTTTATAACGCGACTCGTGCGTGGGGTTAACCCTGAAGCGCCAACCCCGGCCTGGATGGTTTCACGCTTGCAACTGGCTGGAATTCGCTCCTTAGGGCTGTCAATCGACATTTCTAACTATGTGATGCTTGAACTTGGCAATCCTCTGCACGCTTACGACTTCAAAAAATTGCAGGGTGGGATCACAGTGCGACGAGCTCGTGCTGGTGAGACTCTAACCACTCTCGACGGGCAGAAGCGCACACTAAACACCGAAGATCTGTTGATCACTGACGAGTCGGGCCCGATTGGGCTTGCAGGTGTTATGGGTGGCGAGTCAACCAAAACAGATGAAACAACTACAGACATTCTGATAGAGGCTGCTTTCTTTGATCCGGTCTCGATCGCGCGCACAGCTCGCAGACACAAACTGCCGAGCGAGGCGTCGAAGCGGTATGAGCGTGGGGTTGATCCGCTCGTAGGCAGAGCGGCAGCACAGCGGATGGTTGACCTGTTGGTTGAGCATGGCGGCGGCACTGCTGACCCGATTGGTTCAGACCTTGTTGCGACCTACGAAGCACCTCAGATAGAGCTCGCGGTTGGTGCGGCTGAAGCGCTCGTCGGAGTTGCGTATACAGCTGAAGAGGTGCGCACCTCTTTGGAGATGATCGGGTGTGAAGTTGCGGGATCCGCTGAAACTGGATTTATAGTTACTCCGCCCAGCTGGAGATCCGACCTCACCCGCCGCGAAGACTTAATCGAAGAGATCGCCCGCATACAAGGTTACGACCGTATTCCGGCTGTGCTCCCGACAGCACCGTCTGGTCGAGGCCTCACGCGGGAACAGACTCTGCGTCGCCGCACAGCAGACTGGGTTTGTGCTGCCGGTTATACCGAGGTGCAAAACTATCCATTTGTGAGTCGTGCAGAAAATAACCTTTTCGGAGCGCCAAAACGCGAAAATGGTGCCGACCTTGAGGCGGTTAAACTAGCGAATCCGCTAGACGGTGAAGCTACTTTTATGCGGCGTTCTCTGCTACCAGGTTTGATCCACGCAGCTCATCGAAATGTTAGCCGCGGATCAAACGATTTGGCGCTACTTGAAATTGGCAGTGTTTTTCACCCGCATCAGAATCTTGGCACTTCATTTGTGCCACCGATTGGTGTGAAACCTTCACCTGAAACTTTGCGTGAGCTTAACGATTCAATCCCTGAGCAGCCGTTGATGGTGGCGGCTTTGCTACTTGGCCGGGCTACACCAAAACAGCCGGGTATTGCTGAGAGGCATGTTGATTGGGCCGACGCTATTGACGCTGCGAAGCTTGTGGCGCATGCTGTCGACGCAGAAATTTATGTCAGGCAGGGATCACATCAGGCTTTCCATCCGGGTCGCACAGCAGAAATTTTTGTGAAGAGTGAAACCGGGTCGATCGCTGTGGGCTTCGCAGGGGAACTACTGCCTGAGGTATCTGCTGAGATGCACTTACCGGGGAGGGTTTCTGCTGTTGAAATCGATCTGGGGCTCCTGATGCATCACGCTCCGCGGGAACCCCAGGCGGCTAGTCTTTCAACCTATCCGGCAGCTACTCAAGATGTGACTTTGCTGGTCGATGCAAAGATTCCGGCTCACGAAGTGATGACTGCTGTTAAAGAAGGCTCAGGCGAGCTACTTGAAAACATTAGTTTGGTTGATGATTACCGAGGCAAAGGTATTGACGAGGGGCAAAAAGCGCTCACTTTCGCGATGCTGTTTAGATCTGCAGATCGCACTTTGAAGGCTGAAGAGGCGAGTGAAGCTAAAATGGCTGGTGTGCGACTTGCTGAATCTAACCTTGGTGCGCGTATGCGAGACTAACACGGTGCGCGTATGCGAGATTAACATGTTGCGCGCATGCGAGATTAAACCTTAACCCGCCGAAATAGTGAATAATAGTGATAATCGTGACTGTTTGCAGTCGCGACAACTATGCAGTCGTTAAAAACAACAGAAGGTGGGTGGAAGACGAATGATAAAAAGGCTTTTTGGTAAAAGTAAACGCAAAAAAACTACTAAAAAGAGATCATCCAGGCGTCTTCCTGAGCGTATCCTTGCTCCTGTAGATGAAATCGTTGAGCAGGGGCAACTGGTCGCTAATGTTGCCGTGCGCATGAGCGTAAAAAATACGATAATTATGAACGCTCTGCGGCGCGACATAGATTATGACGCTGAAGAGATCAATGCGATGGTTGTTGAGAAGCTTGAAGAGCTCTCTGCCGAGCGAATAAAAGACGCTAATCATATAAAACGTATTCGTGACGAGGTGCGCAAGCACGGTAGGAGTGCTTGGCAAGAAACTGAATACGGTAACGATGACCTGCGCACTTTAAAACATAGGCAAGAAGTTTATGAGAGTTTGGCGAGCAACTTAAAAGCTGAGGCTGAAGATCAAGACTTTGTGAAGGCGACAGCTAATGTTGCTTTAACGCAGGCGTGGGAAGAGATTGGCGATTCGTTAAAGGATCGAGCAGGTCACCCATACTACGGTGGTGGCGGCACCAAGGAATATAAACGGGAGCGCGAAAGCCGAATCCAAGAGCTTATTGATGGAGAGCTACAGGAGCTCATCAAATCTCAGAAGAGTGCAAGAAAATTTAAACCTAAAACTGAGAAGTGATCTAAAGCTCGTAAGTGATCTATAGCTCGTAGGTGAACTAAAAAATGGCACCTTCAGCCAGATATTCTGGGTGCTTACTGAGGATGCCTTCAACGAACCAGCACGATGCTTTAACATTACGGTTTTTAACGATGTCTGATCCGACAGCGGTCTGCACTAACAACCCGGCAAGACCTGATTCGCGTAGTTTAGGGTCTACAAAAGTGCTGTCAAAGTCTATGTTTTGGTTTGAGTCGGCTGTGTAGCGGGCAAACCCTAACACCTTTTCGTCTTTTGTGAGCACGAAACGACTCTCATCTTCACGGTGAGTAAACGAAAATCCTGCCTCATTTGCTTCTTGGTGTGTCAAATATTTAGCCATAAATACAGGTTACTCTTTTCGTCTCACATGAGCCACCCTTTTGCTCTAAACTAAACCCCATGACAGTTCTTTTTGACGCGCCAAAAACCCTCGAAGAGGTTAAATCTAACACCGAACAACAGATTGCTCCCTATGCTGAAGCTCTTGCGCGCCATGCCGCTGCGGATCCGATTCAGGTGATGGTTCCAGGCCACTCTGGCAGTGGTAAAGATATGTCTGCGAGGCTCTCTAACTTTCTGGGTGAGCGGGCGGTCAACCTTGATTTGCCGTTGATGCTAACGGGCATTGATTTGGGTGATGATTCGCCATTAATGCTTGCCCAAAAGTTGGCGGCAGAAGCTTGGGGTGCTAAACGTACCTGGTTCATGACAAATGGGGCGTCGCAAGCGAATCGCACCGCTGCTGTTGCTGCGCGTGGAATTGGTGAGCGAGTTTTGATTCAGCGTAGCTCACATTCGAGTTTTGGTGATGGTGTTTTGTTTACCGGGCTGATACCCAGGTTTATTAAACCGAGCATTGATGAGCACCACGGTATCGCACACGGCTTAACTCCAAGTGCTGTCGCGGCAGCGCTTCAGCAGGCTGTTGAAGAAGACCGGCCTGTTTCTAGTGTTTATATTGTCAGCCCGAGCTATTTTGGTTCGGTTTCTGACGTGGCACGCATTGCTGACGTTGCGCATCGTTACGATGCTGCGCTTATTGTGGATGGTGCTTGGGGCGCGCATTTTGGTTTTCACGAAGATTTGCCGGAGTCGCCCTTGAGACTGGGTGCAGACTTGGCGATTTCTAGCACGCATAAGCTTGCGGGTTCGCTGACACAGTCGGCGATGCTTCATTTGGGCTATGGTCCCTACGCTGACAGGCTTGAAGATTTGATTCGTCGTGGAATTAACATGACATCGTCAACTTCGGCTAGTGCGCTTTTGATGGCGTCTCTTGACGTTTCGCGGCAGGCTCTTGTGGCTGAAACAGATTTGATTGGTGAGTCGGTTGAAAATGCTCGCATGTTCAGAGCCTTGATTAAAAGCGATGATCGTTTCTCTTTGATTGACGAAACGTTTGCTAACTACAGAGATATTGTCGGTAACGATCTTTTGCGCATCGCTATTGATGTTTCAAAGTTGGGGCAGAGCGGTCACTGGGTGCGTGACAGACTGATTGAAGATCATCGTGTGTTCTTTGAAATGGCCACAGCAACAACTATTGTGGCTGTTTTTGGTGCCGGGCAGTTACCGCCTATTGATAAAATTTTTGCGGCGATGCAGGCCGTTGCTGACGAAGCGTTGAGTTTAGAAGCTGCAACGATCGTTTTTCCTAAACTTCCTGAACCGGGTGACTTGCGCACCCTCCCTCGTGATGCGTTCTTTGGTGAAACTGAGGTGGTTGATGCGGTTGAGGCTGTTGGGCGTATCTCGGCTGACTCGCTAGCGGCTTACCCTCCCGGCATTCCTAATCTTTTGCCGGGTGAAGAAATAACTGAAGAGACGGTCGCTTTTTTGCAGGCTGTAGCTAACTCTCCGACAGGTTATGTGCGCGGCGCGGTGGATTCTAAGCTGACTCAGTTTAGAGTGCGTCGCATGTATGGCTAGATCATTAAACCTTACGGTTAGGTCGTCACTTGCCTGTGAAAGTTGGTTTGCGTTTCTCCACGAACGCGCTGGTTCCTTCGCGCATGTCGTCGGTTGTGAAGCAGGTTGTGAAGGCATCTAATTCAGCTTTTAAACCTTCACTGATTGAGAGGTGTGCTACTTCGCGCACTGTTCGTTTTGCCGTTGCGACCGCTATCGGGGATTGAGCGCGTACCGATTCAAAGTATTTGTGAGTTCCGGCAAGAAGCTCTGAGTCAGATTCGTAAACGCGTGACGCGAGCCCGATGGTTTTTGCTTCTTCGGCGTTGATGCGTCTGCCACTATAAATGAGGTCGGCGGCGAGCTGTGGGCCCACTACTTTTTGGAGGCGTACGGTTCCACCAAATCCGGGTATTAAACCCAAAGCTACTTCGGGCTGACCAAACCAGGCGTCTTCTGCCGCGAAAATCATGTCGCAGGCGAGTGCCATTTCGCTGCCGCCTCCGAGGGCAAACCCGTTTACAGCTGCGATGACTGGCACGGGAAGCTCTTCAAGCCAGGAAGTTAGTTCTTGTGCTTGTCCCGCATATTGACGCACTTCGTCGGCTGTCATGGCGCTCATCTCTGTGATATCGCCTCCAGCTACGAATGATTTGTCTCCGGCGCCGGTGATAATTAAGCCCCTTATTGACCAGTCAACAGTTCCGTCGGGAGTTTTTTTGCCGAGGCTGTTGCGTAGCTGGCTTACGGCATCACGCAAATCAGAGATTACTTGGCGTGAAAGAGCGTTGAGAGCTTTGGGCCGGTTGATGGTTAGTGTGAGCACTTCATTTGTGACATCGACTTTAAGGGTTTCGTATGAGGCGGCTGCGATGCCGCTTGCGATTATCATTGACTAGTTTTTCTTCTCGAAGAGGTTGCTTATGCCGGTGGCTGAGGCGAGAACTACGATGAGTAGAACAACCATAACGATGGTTACCGCGACTACGTCTAGAGGGCCTCCAGCAGTCGAGTACTGGCTTGTGCCTACGTGTGGTTCTGCGGCGAGTGCGGGGCTTGCAATGAAGAGTCCTGCGATGACGGCGCCTACTGCGGTAAGAATGCGGGTAACGAGATTCACTTAATGCTCCTTAAGTTGTTCTTTAAAGCTGTATCTAGTCTATCCCCTGTCGTGCTTGGAGTGCACTTTGACAGTGTCTGTATCGAACTCTGCTGTTTCCTCTATCACGCTTGGCTGTGCCTGCATCGCACTTTGACTGTGTTTGTGTGAGACTTTGCCAGTGTCTGTATAGCGCCTGGCTGTGCCTGTAACGCGGCTGGCTGTGTCTGTATCGCACTCTGGCTTTGTTTTGGTTGCACTTCGCATGTGTTTGTATCACCACTTTGCTTGTGTTTAAATCGAATTTTAAACTGCAGTAACCTAAAGTTTCGAACGGGTTTCAAGTTAAATCTCTGATTACGCTCTTTTTCGAGATGGAATCGTTGGAATAGTTTGAGATGGAATGGTTGGAATGGGTAGTTGGTTTGCGGCTTTGATTTCGGCTTGACGTCTTGATTTATGCCATCTTCTTTGTGGATCTATCCATTTGGGTGGTCTAACCCAGGGGGCTCCATCTATCATTTTGATGTTCCAACCGTTTCGATCGAGGTTTCTGTGATGCCAGTAGCAAAGCATCACCCCATTATCGGTGTGTGTCTCGCCTCCTTTGGAGTGTTCGATTACGTGATGTATCTCGCACCATGCTGCGGGAACAGTACAGCCAGGTATCACGCAACCGCGGTCTCTAAGGGTGATCGCTTTTCTTTGGTTTGTGTTGAATATTCGTTCTGGAGTGCCTATTGATACTATTTTTCCGTTACCGTTGGTAACTATCTTTTGTGTTGTTCCGGTGCAACCTGCGTGAGAGACGGCATTTAAAGAGATCGGTGTGACCTCACCATCGTGCGAGTGCAATAAACCGAAGCCGGCGTTGTTTTCGCTGGAAGCGGTTTTGAGGGTTTCTTCTTTCACCTCAATCAGCACCGTGACTGGTGCTCCACCAAGGTTTGGTGTGTCGGCGGATTTTGCTGCTGCTTGGATGAGTGTAGCTAGTGCGTCATGACGTTTCTGTGAAGCGCTTCGTCGATCGCTAATTAGGTTTGTTTCAGGATAAGTTATGTCAGGAGCAGTTGTGTCAAGGGTAGTTGCGTCAAGGGTACTCGCGTCAGTCCCGGTTGAGTTATTGCGCGTGTTGTTAATGAGAGTGTCATTAACGAGAGTCTCGTTTGCAAAGGTTTCCTTGTTTAGCGTATCCGAGATCAACGCATCGAGGCTCAGACCCTCGTCAGTTGTAATCTCGTCAGTTGTGGTCTCATCAGTTGTGTTCTCATTAACTGGAGTTTTGTAGTAGGTTTTGTTTTTTATTTCAGTTTCTGATTTAAATCTGACAGAAGTATTTCGGTGGGAAGACTTTTGATCAGAAACCCTAAGCGGTAGCTCAAATTGTGCTGTTTCTGACTCAGCTGTTTCTGACTCAGCTATTTCTGGACGCGCTGTTTTTGATTGTGGTTTTTTGTGTTGTGATTCTTCGTGTGGTGACTTTTTAAGTTCTGCTACTGCTGAATGTACTGGTTCGTGTTTGCGGGCTCTGTTCGTTTTAGCGCGCGGGGAAGTCACAGCGTGAATTATTGTTCCAAGCCCTGCAGCTATTTCTGGAAGGATTAGCCCTGATATTGGAACGAGTCCGTTTCTTGTTTTTCCGATTGTGAAGAATCTGCGTTCCAGAGTTTGGTCTTCGGTAGCTTGTTTGGTCACCTGCTGTTTTAGCTTGTTAGCCCAAACTTCGGATACGATTCTAATTTTGTCTGCGTGTTCTGCAAGGTGGGGTCGATGTTTTAGCCATTCGGAGGCGGGTGTTGTTGACAGTGACTCAGAAACATCTATGTCTTCTTCTATGTCTTTGTCTTTTTCTTTGTCTTTTTCGTTTTCAAAAGAGTTTAAATCAGGCATAGATTCTGTTGGCACAGCAGCGCCAACGGCCGAAGCGACTAAATGAGTTTCAGCAATTTTGATGTCGTGTTCTTTTACTTCGGTCGGAAGTGTGGAGAGTTTTTTGACTATCGTTGTTGCCGTGTCAATGTTTAATAAGCCTGCTTTTAAACCGGCAGCTACCGTTTCAAACTTTGCGCGTTGAGTTTGACCTGAAGAGTGGATGTAGGGCTTTATCTCTTTTGCGAGACGGAGCCTACTGTTAATGGTTGCTGTTGAAGCGTTAGTTATTTTTTGTAAAAGTTCTATACTGTTGCGACAGCCATGCATTCCAGAAATTGAAGATGCAGGATTTGTTGCAGATGCTGGGCTTCCTGAAAATGCCGAGCTCGAAGGATTGGTTGGGTCTGGTGTCGTGCCGCCATTTGCGGATTCATAAACGTTAAGAGAGCTATCATCGATTGAGAGGTTTGCGCTATTTGTGTTGCTTAACGCATTGTGATTGTTCTGATCATTTTGCTTGCTTGACGCATTGTGACGAGCATCTATTTCGCCCGCAAATTTGACTCGTGCGTAATCTATGAAACGGCCAATCTCTTCTAACTGTGTTGCCAATTCGACCAGGTGCGCGTCAGTGATGCAGCCGACTGCTGATGTTTCGAAGGGAGCTTCGAACTGTCGCCTCAATGATTTAAGAAGTTGTGCGTGCAAAGGAGCCGCTGTTGACGGCTCAGCGGAGAGGTGCTGCAGCTGAGCAGTGGAGCCTTGGTCTTCTTTGAACATGTTTCAATAATACCAAAAATAGAACACTTGTACTAGTCATTTCTGTTCCTTGATTTGGGTTGTAATCATTTTGTTACATTCCCAAAAGACTCTTTTCTTCCTTATCATTCGTTAGCTATTAAGCGCAGAAACTTTTAACCACGAAATGAATTATTATTTTCTCGAGAAGAGAGAAGAGAGAAGAGAGAAGAGAGAAGAGAAAAGCGACAAGCGCAGTAAATAGTAACTGTGTACTAATTCATCTGTGCTTGACGTCTGTACTTGACGTCGGTGTTTGCTGTCTGTGCTTTCTGTCTGTGCTTTCTGTCTGTGCTTTCTGTCTGTGCTTTCTGTCAGTGCTTGCCACCTTTACTCGCCACACAAAAACAAATGTCACTGCTACTGGGTAGGCTAAAACGCATAAGATTTACAAACATTTTAAGCTTTACTAAATTTCAAGATTTTTAGATCTTCAGATTTACTAAGCTTTAGGATTTGCTCAACTTTTACAGATCGGGTGTGGCTCATGTTCCTGCTAGACAAAACTACAGTCGTAACAAGTGCGACCGACCTTATTCAGGCGGCGACTTGTGAATTCGCTTTTATGCGCAAACTCGATCAAAAGCTTGGGCGAGATGTTGTCGTTCCTGAAGTTGATGATGAGATGCTTAAACGAGCTGGTGTTTTGGGCGATCAACATGAAGAGCGGCAGCTTGAGAGTTACATCGCAGATCTCGGCGAATCTCATGTTGCCATTATTCCGAGACCTGCGGATCTTTCGGCAGCAAGTCTTTCCAGTCGTGAAACCGAAACAGTGGCTGCTCTAAAAAGTGATGCAGAGATAGTATTCCAGGCGACATTTTTTGAACCTCAACAAAAGCCTGCAACAAGTAAGAACCATCCTGCAATAGCTTTTGTTGGATACGCAGATTTCATTGCGCGCACACCCAACGAAAACGGTGAGCCAGTTTGGCAGGTTCAAGACACTAAATTAGCCAGAAGCCCAAAACCGGCGGCTCTAGTGCAGATAGCAGCGTATGCTCAACAACTTGAACGTCTCGGCTTTGAAACCCACGAAGATGGTGTGATTATTCTTGGTGATGGATCGCGTAGCGCACACCGCTTAAGCGAAGTGTTTCCGTTGTTTTTGTCTCGCAGAGAGCGGATGCATGCACTCATATATAAAAGCTGGAATCTCGGCTCGCCCATTGAATGGGAAGACACAACCGGCGATGAAGCAACTTTGCAGGCGTGTAGACGTTGCGAAGTATGTGAACCTGAGGTGTTGCGCACTAGGGATCCACTGTTAATTGGCGGAATCAGAGTGCAACAGCGTGACCGTCTCTATGCCGCTGGCTATAAAACAATTGACGATGTGGCGAGTATTTATGAATCTGCTCAAAAGGGGTCTACAAGCATCGAGGGCATCAACCAGCAGGTGCTTAAAAAAGTCACTGCACAGGCACACGTGCAACTTCAAAGCGAAGCCCAAGCAGACGGTAAACCTGCTTGGGTAGTGCTTGACCCTTCAGCACTGGCTACGATCCCTGAACCATCACCGGGAGATATATTCTTTGACTTTGAAGGTGACCCGCTTTACCACGGTGTGCTTCCATCGGGCACAGAGGTTTGGAATATAGATTATTTATTTGGT
>DATJCC010000041.1:0-3428 GCA_035514995.1 Microbacteriaceae bacterium | reverse complement strand
CGGCAGATCTCAAAACTTCGAGAACTGGGATATGTTGTTGCTACAGAAGCTCCCGACGACAAACGCGTGCAACTGTTAACAACCACCGAGAAAGCCGCGAAGCTCATAAATCATTTCAGTGAGATGTGGGTTAACACCTACCATGAACGGTTTAAGGGGTGGAGCGCTGCTGAGCTGCAAGCGCTACATGATGGCTTACGACGCTTCAACTGCGCTAGTAAAGCTTAAAGACATAGGTTCCTGCTTCACTCTTTTGGATAGGTGACGACTCCGTTTGCTCCTACGCGCGCGCCATCGGTTAGCGAAGCTTCAGAGATTCGGCCCCCTGGCATTAAATGTTTGACCTGGTTGTCCCAAGCCAGAGCATAGTCGGCGATTATTCGTCTGTGACATCGCCACCAGACTGCTTCAGCGCACATTACGGCGACGTTGTGTGTTTCTACTTCTTTAAGCACTTTCTTTAAACCGACCTTGAACTTTTCACCCATGGCATAATCCGCATACCGGTGAAAGCTCGCGTTTTGCCAAAACCCATTAGTTTGTGGATCAACCCCCTCAGTTTTACCACGCAATCCGCCAAGCGACACCTCGCGGCTATAAGCGATACCTGCGGCAGGGAGTGATTCGGCCAGAGCCTCTTCATTGAAATGCGGGAATTTGTTTGATCCTGGTAGAGTGCGCACATCAAAGACTTGGGCTATTTGAGCTTCCTGCAAAAGGTCCAAGAAATCTTTTAAATCAAGGGTTGAATGCCCCACAGTAAAGAGCATGCATCCAATTATACGCTGGGCCTAAAATAGTAGATAGCAATAAGTTTGCACACTTTTGCACAATAAACTCAGTAATGAGGGTAGCTTTGAAATATGGATGCTGTAGCTGATGACTTCACGCCCGCTTATGTGCAAAGCGGAGCAGAGTTTACCCGTGACACTAATTATATTGAAGACCGAATAGTGGCCGATCCTGCAAAGGTTTCAAAGCTTGAAGCTCCACCTAAAACTGGGATTGGAGCATTAGGTTTCGGGCTTTCAGAAGGTGCTGAAGCGTGGCCGGTTGAGCCAGGCAGGTACCGCCTTGTTGCTGCGGCTGCATGCCCATGGGCAAATCGTACAGCAATTGTCAGAAGACTTTTAGGGTTAGAAGACTCGATCTCGCTGGGTACTCCAGGCCCGATTCATGACGCAAGGTCTTGGACCTTCGACCTTGATGAGGGAGCAATAGATCCGGTTTTGAAAACGGCTCGCTTGCAAGAGAACTACTTCAAACGTTTCCCCGATTATCCGCGAGGCATCACTGTTCCTGCCATAGTTGATATTCCTAGCGGAAAAGTGGTCACAAACGACTACCCGCAGATAACCCTCGACTTTTCGACACAGTGGCGCGAATACCACAGGGAGGGTGCCCCCGATCTCTTGCCAGAAAGTTTAATGGAAGAGATGTGGCCGGTAATCAAACGGATTTTCACTGAAGTTAACAATGGTGTTTATCGTTGCGGGTTTGCAGGAAGCCAAGAAGCATACGATGCTGCATACGCGAGACTCTGGGATGCAATGGACTGGTTAGAGGAACGACTTTCAAAAAATAGATATTTGATGGGTGGCACAATAACTGAAGCAGATGTGCGGCTTTTTACCACCCTTGCTCGGTTTGACCCTGTTTATCATGGGCACTTTAAAACCAATCGCAACAAACTTTCAGAGATGCAAAACCTCTGGGGCTATGCCAGAGACCTGTTTCAAACACCAGGCTTTGGTGACACTATTGATTTCGCGCAGATCAAAGCGCACTACTACGTCACGCATGTTGATGTGAACCCGACACAAATTATTCCTGAGGGACCAGATCTTGGCAACTGGCATGATCCACACGAAAGAGAAAGTTTAGGTGGGGAACCCTTTGGAGATGGCACACCGCCAAAGAGTTTATAACCCTTTAACGTTTACCAACTGTCTTAGTGTGTGACGTATTTTGACGAGGGATCTCGCGTCACGCATAACCGTTTCGATTGGTTTATATGCGCTAGGGATCTCGTCAATCCAAGCTCTACCAGGTTTATAAACGATGTCTCCCATCGCATCTTGTAGGTCTTGAATAGTGAAAGCCTTTTTCGCAGCGGTTCTGCTGAGAGCTCTCCCGGCGCCGTGAGGAGCTGACCATAAAGCTTGTGCGTTGCCTAAGCCTTCAACAATGTATGAACGATCACCCATTGATCCGGGTATCAAACCAGGTTTGCCTGCAGAAGCATCAATAGCACCTTTGCGGGTTAAATAAACCTCAAGATCATCAATCAATATTTTTTCTGTGTAATTGTGATGAGCATTAATTCTTTCAACTTCGCCGATATTTTTAATACCCATGAAGTCAGCAAGGGCCCATGCAAAACGGTCCATCATTTCTTCACGGTTTAAAAGCGCGAAGTGTTGCGCCCACTCTAACTCGCGCAAGTGTTTATCGAAGGCTAAGGTGCCCTCCCTGAGATAAGCATGGTCTTGATTTTCGAGAGCGATTTTTTCTGATCGACATTGGTCTTTTGCCGCGTTTATGTGCACTCGTGCAATTTTGTTTCCTACTCCGCGGGAACCTGAATGCAAAAACAACCACAAACGATCTTGTTCATCTGCACACAGTTCAATGAAGTGGTTCCCCCCACCGAGAGTGCCGAGCTGTAACCTCCAGTTCGGCGAATGAGAGAGATCGACTTCAAAAGTTGAACTGTTTGGCGCTGCAAGTTTTTCTAGTTCAATGATTCTTTCTTGGGTGAAGGGAAACCGGTTAAGAGTGCTGTTATAGTTACCAGCTGACATCGGAATAGCATGTTCTAAAGCATCACGAAGCCTAACCAGGTCAAGCCCTTTCAAGTCTGCTGTTGTGTAGCTTGTTCGAGCTGCTATCATTCCGCACCCGATATCGACACCAACAGCTGCGGGTATTACAACTCCCACAGTTGGGATGACCGTACCGACAGCAGAGCCCAAACCAGCGTGTGCGTCGGGCATCAGCGCTATGTGGGGGTTAATGACAGGCAAAGAGGCTAGAGAAGTTGCCTGATCTTGGGTCGTTTTATCGATAATAGATGCCCAGGAGAAGACTTTTTCAGAAAGTTGAATAGGTAAATGCATTTACATACCATCTTGGCAGTTTTAGTGGAATCGAACAAAAAAGTTTTTGTAACCAAACAAAAATTAATGTTGTCGAAATGATATAAACGGACGTTGCCCAGCAGCCGAACGCAGTAGAAGCATGATTTACAGCCAAATTTTAAATTCCATGAATCGGTATTAACATGCTACAAACTGATTGCCGCGTGATTGTTTTAAATATTCTGATCAGATTTTAGGTACTTCAGCCATAATGGTATGTTGCATGCCCTAGGTGTGCGCTGTCTGGAACGTACCAGGCACCAGCGTTTGTTGCCGTGATGCGGGGAT
>DATJCC010000040.1:0-2824 GCA_035514995.1 Microbacteriaceae bacterium | reverse complement strand
GGTTGTTGCAGGGGGCGTCGCTCTTTGAAGTGACTTAGTGTCGTCTTTCGGCGATGACTCTAATTTGCCGGTGAGGATTGAAAAGTGTTCTTCAAGCAGAGCTGTTGCTGTAACGTCGCTTTCGAGGGGCATCGGAATGTTGGGGTAGCGAACAGTTAGCGAGGCGTCTATTAGACCGCTCGTTAAGGCCGGTAGCGCGCCAGCAATAGTCGTTTCTGTGCTGTGCACCTCTATGTGGGGGTGGGTCAGCGCAAGTCGTTCTAATACGCTTGGCAGGTAAGCAACGGCGGCTGAAGTGAAAATGCCCAGCCGTAACGTGATCTTATGCTTCGGGGAGGGGCTCTCTAGGGCAGACTCAGCTCTGTGGTAGGCGTCAATAATTTGTTCGACCTCACGCAAGAAAAGCTCGCCCGCATCAGTCAGCGACAACCCTCGAGGCAAGCGAATAAATAACTGTGTGGTTAAAGACGCTTCGAGCGCAGCTATTTGTTGCGACACAGCGCCGGTTGTGTAACCCAGTTGTGCGGCGGCTTCTGTCATGTTGCCAGTGCGCGCTACCGCACTGAAGGAGCGAAGTTGCTGATAAGACCAGACCATATAGTTATTCTAAACGATACTGTCTAACAATATTCGATAGACCTATACGGGTTCTTTCGAGACAATTGAAACAAAAGAGATTTTTATAGTCAGCAATAGCTAAGTTTTGAATCAGCTGACTATTAACCGCAGCTAAGCAACAGCCAAGCAAAAACTCGGCAAACAGGAGACAGCTAATGAACGCTCAAACACCACGCACAGGTGGACAACTCGTCGTTGACACACTAGAAAAACAGGGAGTCACGAGAGTCAGCTGTGTGCCGGGTGAAAGCTTTTTACCGGTGCTCGATGCGCTACTCGACAGTGAAATAGAAATAGATGTTTGCCGACACGAAGCTGGCGCGGGCAATATGGCTGTCGCAGCCGCAAAGCTAACCGGCAAAGTTGGCGTTGCCGCAGCAAGCCGTGGCCCCGGCTCAATGCACGCTGCAATCGCAGTGCACACGGCCGAGCAAGACGCTCTCCCGCTCATTTTGTTGATCGGCCAAGTAGCGCTTAAAGATCGTGGCCGCGGCGGGTTCCAAGAAATGGAATACCATCAAATGTTTGGTTCCGTCGCAAAATGGGTTACGAGTTTAGACGCAGTAGAGCGCATCCCAGAAACAGTCGCGCGAGCAGTGCGCATCGCAGAGGGCGGAAGGCCCGGCCCAGTCGTTATAGAAATGCCTGAAGATGTGCTCGCTGAGGTTGCTAAAGTCGCCGATGTTCCATTCCTACACTCCACTGTTTCTGCTCCAACCTCTGACCAAGCTCAACAGGTCGCAAATATGATGAGTGCAGCTAAACGACCCGTAGTTATTGTTGGGAGAAGCAAATGGTCTAGTGAAGCCGCGCATGAGATCGAAGAGCTTGCAAAGCGACTTAATGTGCCTGTCTTTGCTGGTTTCAGGTGCCAAGACTACATCAACAACGACTCTGCTTTTTATGCGGGGCATTTGGGTTTCAACATCGACAAAAACCTGCGCCAGCACCTCGCCGAAGCGGACGTGATTTTAAGCATCGGTGGGCATTTTGGTGACGTAGAAACTCAAGGGTATGAAATATTGCAGCCGCGAGAGGGCTTGCAAGTCATTCATATAAGCAATTCAGAGTTTGATCTCGACCGCTATCTGCAAGCTACTTTAGCTATTGAGGCAACGCCGCTCGAATTTATAGAGGCAGTTCTTGCTGTGGCACCAACAGATGAGACAGGGAATGCTCACAGCGGGGAACGCAGTGAATGGGTGAAAAAACTTCGCGACGAAGAAACTGCACGTGCAACCCCGAAAATCGGCGAAGGTGACGCACTAGCCGACATAATGGGCTGGCTGCAAGAAGAGCTTACAAGCGACACCATAATCGCAAACGGTGCCGGTAACTACGCGGTGTGGGTGCACCGCTTCCTCAAATACCGTGAATACGGAACACAGATGGCTCCCGCTAGCGGAGCGATGGGCTTCGGGCTACCCGCTGGCATCAGTGCGTCACGAGTCAGACCGGAACAACCCGTCGTTATTTTTGGTGGTGACGGTTGCTTTACTATGGCGCTACCAGAACTCAGCACTCTTGTTGGTTCAGACGCAAACGTCACAATCATTGTCGTAAACAATGGAACCTACGGAACAATTCGTCTACACCAAGAAAAGCGTTTCCCGAAACGTGTCAGCGGGACCGATCTTGTAAACCCCGACTTTGTTGCGCTCGCCAAATCATACGGTTTGAACGCGGCAAGAGTTGACTCAGTTGCAGATTTTGCTGAAAGCTACACTGAGTTCAAAAATGCTTGTGGGCCACGCCTCATCGAAGTGGTGATCGATCAAAACCGGTCAACCCCAGACGTGCTTCTTTCAACCCTAACTAACTAGCTAGGAACTATCTGCAGGATGAGTTTGAAGGATGAGTTTGAAGAATGGGTTTGTAGGATAGCGTTCTTTTGAAACTGACTGATGCTCAGTTAGCTTGAACAAAACTTGATGAGCGCTTAAAGATGAGCACTTAAAAGGGTGTGGGGCTGACAGGAAAACCTGATCAGCCCCACACCCTTTAGTATTTAGTATTTAGTATTTAGTATTTAGTATTTACTACTTGGGTGGGCTAGTTGCGGCCTGCGATAACGTTTGCGGCGCGTGCAATAAATGAAGTCTTGGAGCTTTTAGAGCGATCTTCTAGTTTATCTGCCAAGTTATAGACGCTATACATTCCGTTTAACGCTATCCAGCGGAGCGGCTCTGGCTCCCACTTGCGGATG
>DATJCC010000039.1:0-25972 GCA_035514995.1 Microbacteriaceae bacterium | reverse complement strand
GTTAAACCAGGAATTTGTTTACCAAGCGATAGGGTCTGATGCTCACTTTGATCGGATTGTTTTTGATGGTGCGGATTTTGGCGGTTACGCTTCAGTAGGCAGTGAAGAGGAACTGGATTTTTTGGGTCTACCAGGAATTCTGGATCCTTCAGAGGTACGTGTACTGCTAGAACAAAGACAATCAAGACAGGCAAGAAGGACCGCACAAAAGCAGGGTTTGAGTGAGCACGCTCCTGAAAGAGCTGAAGAGCCTGAAGCCTTACATAGAACGCTAGGAGAGCAGCGCAAACTATTAAACAGCCTTGTCGGTATGTACGCAAAAGTTAGTGGGCAACAGCACGGTTCAATTCATAATGAATTAAGAAGAATGTGTGGGGGGCCTCAGGTGGCTAGAGCGTCTGTAAGCCAACTGCAATCGCGAATTGATGTCTTGAGGCAAAGACTCAGATCATAAGTTTGATATATTGGCTGTTTGCACTTATTCGAATCAATAACTGGAAAATGGATTAAACATGAAACACAAATTTAAAGTGGGACTAGTCGTTTCTGTGACCGCTATGCTTTTTCTTTCATCATGTGTTTCAGAGCAGTCACAGTCTGGAGACAATAAATCCAAAGAAACTATCAAGATCGGTGCAGTTAGTTCAATAACTGGACCATATCCTTTTCCAGAAGTGCCGGCTGCTGCAGCCGCAGTTTTTGATAGGGTCAATGATTCTGGCGGGATCCAGGGTCGCTTGATTGAATTTATCTCAGAAGATGATGGCGCTGATCCGGCCATCGCTGCCCAAGCCGGTAGGCGACTTGTTGATGAAGTGGGTGTTGTTGCACTTTCTGGTTCTGCAAGCATGGTTGACTGCACAACAAACGGCACTTTCTACACTCAAAATAATGTAATGTCTCTAACGGGCACTGGAGTAGAAGGTACATGTTTTGAAATGCCTAACATTGCACCGGTGAATAATGGTTCTATACAGAACTTTGCAAGTTTATTGCAGTTCTCAGCAACTGATCTTGAGGCAGACAATGTTTGTGCAGTGATTCTGACTGTTCCAGGGCTAACCGATGCCTATCTCGAAGTGATTTCTGATTGGGAAGCAAATTTTAACAAAAAAATAGCTTTAGTAGACACCTCAGTAATTCACGGTGAAGATCCGACGCCCGCGATTCTTGCAACAAAAAATGCAGACTGCGATGCAGTTATTTTTAACTCGAATGAACCCGTTGCCGCTGCATTTATGAATGCAGTTAAAAATCAGAACATGCTTGATTCCTCAGCATGGCTTACCATTAGTGCAGCCTATACCGATTCAGCAATAGGAGTGTTAAACAAACAAAACTCTCTCGGTCTCTATGTCGGGTCTGAGTTTGTTCCATTTACAACTGATGATCCTGCGCTGAGCCAGTGGCGAAAAACCCTAACTGAAGCCAACGTACCTTTGACATCACTTTCTATAGGCGGGTATGTAAGCGCTGAACTGCTTGTTGACGCTATAAAAAGTATTAATGGACCGATAACTCGTGAATCGGTAACGGAAGCACTCCGATCACCGGAAGGGTTCAATAACGAGCTTCTAGGCGAGAAGTTTCTTATTGGAGACGCAGAAGCTCATAACCCTAATACAGCGAGCATGGTCGTCCAGGCAAACGCGGATGGCTGGGAAGTAGTAAGTAACTGGATATTTATGCCTTAGAGCGCTGGAAACATGATTGAAAGCATTATAGCTGGGCTGATAGTCGGGTCGGGTTATGCAATTATTGGTGTTAGCTTAGTTCTGTTAAATCGGTTTACTGGTGTTCTTAACTTCAGCCAGGGTGCGATTGGCGCAATGGGTGCGTTTACAGGATATGCATTGATAGCTATGGGAGCTCCAATCTTCATTGCAACCCTGGTGGGCATAGTAATTGCCGGTCTTCTAGGCTTCTTTGTGGGGTGGGTTCTTACCCACTTTTTTGCTGATTCAACAACAACAGTACGCGCGGTGATTACAATCACCGTCTTGATTGCATTGTTGACACTTGGTTTTAGACTTTTTGGTGATTCTCCAATGCTGATGCCTGATGTAATTCCAAAAACCTTTTTTGATGTGGGTAGCGTTCGTGTATCAACCACCACGGTAGTTGCAATTGGGCTTACGGCTGTGATTTCAGTCTGTATCAGTTTATTTTTGAAACATTCAACTCTCGGTAGTAAATACATCGCTATGTCTGAGAGCCATATTGCTGCTCAACTTCTCGGAATAAACACACTTCTCTTATCTTTATCGGCTTGGCTGTTTCTTGGCATGCTCTCAGCAATTGCGGGTTTTCTAGTGGCCCCAACATACAATCCAAGTTTCGCTTCACTCTCCCTTTTAGTGGTTCCAGCGTTGGCAGCTGGCGTTCTTGGTGCTTTTAAGAACATCTGGGTGGTTACAACTGGCGGATTATTGATAGGTGCTGTCGAAGGAGCAGGAGCGCGTATTAATTGGTTATCAGAGTACCGGGGAATGATTCCATTCATAATAATTCTGATAACGCTGATATGGATAAGAAGAAAGCAAGTGTGGGATGCAGTTCGTTAGTAGCTATTGGATTCACCTGCTAACAACCATAGCTGTAAGTGCTTTATTAGCGCGAAGCATCGGATTGGTGACCGGACGACTTGGGATTATTAGCTTATGTCAGTTATCTTTTGCTGCCATAGGTGGGTGGGTGGTTTCCTGGGTTTCTGCAAATAATCCAAGTATTTCTTTTATCTTATTGGTTTTTATAGCAGCAGCTTCGACATTCCTGGTGGGTTTCATCATTGGCGCTGCTACTCAACACATAAGAGGGGTGGAGCTCGCAGTTGTTACTCTGGGCTTCGCAACGGCAATAGATCTGTTATTTAAAAGACAAGGTTTTCCTGGCGCATCAACTGGTAGTTCTTTTATTCCCAATGCACCTTTCAACGACCCACAGATATTTTTTTTACTTTCATGGATATTCTTGTTAACAGCGAGTTTATTACTAACACTTTTTAATAAAACAAATTTAGGGCTCGGAATTGCAGCTATCAAATCAAGCGAAAGAGCTGCTGCTGCGCTTGGGATCAATGTTGGAATGAGCAAGTCATTTGGTTTTGCGGTGGGAGCAACGATTTCAGGCTCTGCCGGGGCATTTATGGCTGGTCAATACGGACTTCTAAGTAATGAACTTTTTACCCCATTAGCGTCGATGATTGTTTTAGCAACAGCTGTTTTGACGGGTGCAAGTATTCTAAGCGGAGCGTTACTAGCTGGAGCATTTGCTGTCTTGGTGCCAGAAGCATTGCGCAGACTAGGGCTACCACTAGACCTTACGGGTGCATTATTTGCAATAGGTGCCTTTGATGTTTTACGCAGAGGCCAAGGAGGAATTGCTGAGCAGTTGCAAGCAAAACTCCAGAATCATAAATTTAAAGATGCTGTTAAAACCTGTGAACTTAAATTAGGTTCACCAGCAAAACAGAAAAGTGCTGAAAATAACAACGTTAGCGATGCTCTTTTTATCAGAAACTTGAGTGTTGCATTTTCGAAAAATCAAATCTTGAAAGAAGTTAACCTGACCGTCAGCACAACGGGTGTACATGCTCTTATTGGTCCAAATGGTGCAGGCAAAACAACACTTATAGACGCGGTGACAGGGTTCGTAGGCAGCCCAGATGGAAATATGTTTCTAGGCGCTCAAAAACTAAGCAAAATGAGTGTCAGGCAGAGATCCAATTTTGGTTTAAAACGCACATTTCAGCACACAAAAGCTATCGACGCTTTAACAATCGAAGAGTATCTGAAATTAACGGGTGAAGCGAAGAACCCTCATAAAGCTAAAATCGTTCAAGAGTTTTTTAACTTACCAAACCAGAAGCTCCCCATTCGACTATTGGATGGTGCTTCCAAACGGATCCTCGAAATAGCAGGGACCTTAATCAATGAGCCAAAAATTATTCTTCTTGACGAACCAGCAGCGGGTTTAAACGAAGAAGATAGCTTAATCCTTGCTAAAAAAATACAGCAAATTCCACAAATGTTTGGGTGCGGAATTCTAATAGTTGAACACAATATAAACTTCGTAAAATTCGCAGCCACAGAGGTTACGGTTCTCGACGGAGGGCAAGTAATAGCGCACGGAGATACTAGCGAAACCCTTGAAAACGAAAACGTTATACAGGCATATTTAGGTTCAGGAATTGAATGATGAGACCGTCACTGAATATTGAAAAAATAACACTTTACAGAAATAATCTAACTGTTTGTGAAGATGCAACACTCACAGTGCACGCAGGCGAAATCACTGTGTTGCTTGGTCCAAATGGGGCAGGGAAAAGCACTTTATTAGATGGAATAGCCGGTGTAATCCCGACTCATAATGGAAGAGTGATGCTCAATGGTGAGGAAATAACAAAATGGACTCCTTTTAGAAGAACTAATGCGGGAATCGGATACGTGCAGCAGGGAAGAACTGTATTCAAAGAGCTGACAGTAAGAGAAAACCTGTCATTAGTTGATTCATCTAAAAATGATGTTGAAGAAGCGCTTGAGCTATTTCCTAGATTGACTGAGATAAGAAACACAAAAGCGGGATTTCTTTCTGGAGGAGAACAGCAGATGCTAGTTCTTGCAAGGACAATCGCAATGAAACCAAAATTCATGCTTATTGACGAGCCGTCTTATGGTTTGGCGCCTAAAGTAGTCACATTGATTATGCGAGTACTCAAACAATTAAGTGAATCGGGAACTGGAATATTACTTGTAGAACAGTACGCCAAGAGAGCACTGGAAATAAGTAAAAATACTTATGTCATTCAAAAGGGTAAAATTAAATTGAGTGAAGCCAGTAACTTATTACTTGAAAATCCGGACAGTTTAAAGTTTACATATTTCTAAACTGTAATCAGTTTAAGCAAGTCCTTTTATGGCTTCTTTTCAGTACTTTCGCGATCGCTGCTCCAGCTTACATAACCGGAACAAATGGTCATAAGGTTTGCCCTCGTTGACAAAATGTAGCCCAACAGAAGTCACAAATTTCGTGAATGAATAGTTTCTTGCTCGTTTGAATGTAGTGTCCTAAAAATGCAACACAGCAAAGAAATAACACTGATAACCACAGCACTGATAACTACAGAAAGAGAAGTGCTTTCAGAACATCAAATCAATCCCGAAAAAAGGCTACCAAAACAACAAAATAAAAAACAGGTAAACCCCAATCGGAGGTTCACCTGTCCACGATGTCCTGAGACATCGCAACGTGCGCGAAGGGGGACTTGAACCCCCACGCCCAAATAAGGGCACTAGCACCTCAAGCTAGCGCGTCTACCAATTCCGCCACCCGCGCGTGGGTGTGCCCATTATTGAACACAACAGAGAATAATTTATCATGAATTTCTCTTAACAACCAATCGAAACTAATATTTTAATATTCGATAGAGTGTAAGCATGGCTGAACAAATTTCGGAAACCGTTAAAATTGCTCAGGATCTGATTAGGTTTGATACTTCGAATAGGGGTGGGGGAGATTCAAATCCAGAGGAGCCCGCGGCTATTTACGTCGCAGACTATATGAAAACTTTGGGGCTTGAACCTGTTTTTGTGGAATCTGCACCTGGACGCGTTAGTGTATTTGCCCGTGTCAAAGGTGAAAATCCAGATTTACCAGCACTCGTCTTACATGGTCACCTAGACGTCGTTCCTGCTGATGCTAGTGAATGGAGCGTTGATCCATTTGCTGGGATCATAAAGGATGGGCTTCTTTGGGGTCGTGGTGCAGTTGACATGAAAAATATGAACGCGATGATCCTCACTGCCATGGCTGAAATCATTCGCAGTGACCAAAAACCGAAACGCGATATTATCCTTGGTTTTTTTGCAGATGAAGAAGACGGGGGCGCTTATGGTTCACGCTATGTTGTCGACAACCACCCAGAGATCTTTGCTGGCGCCTCTACTGCAATAAGTGAGGTAGGTGGTTATTCAGTTTATTTCGGCTCAGAACGTGCCTATGTTATACAGACAGGCGAAAAAGCACTTGATTGGATCAACCTTAAAGCAAAGGGACGTGCACAACACGGTTCAAGCATCCCTGAAGACAATCCAATTGTAAAACTTGGTCAAGCCGTTTCTGCTCTTGGGCAGCATGAGTGGCCGGTAACTCTTTGTTCAACCACCACAGAGCTTCTCAAACGAATTGCTGAACTTACAGGAGAGCATGACCTTGATCCGCGAGCTTTGATGGCTCTTGCGGGAAATGGCTCAGGATTTCTGCAGTCAAGTATTACAACTACAGCTAACCCCACACTGCTATCAGCCGGGTTAAAACACAATGTGATTCCAGGATCCGCCAACGCTTCAGTCGACATTCGTTCGTTACCCTCGGAACGCGACAGTGTGTTAGAAACAGTCCAGCGATTAATCGGACCTGACATAGAAATCGAAAGTTTTCATAGCGATATCGGGCTAGAAGTACCGTTTGAAGGGGAGCTTGTAGAAACAATGATTGCCAGTCTTCATCAAGAAGACCCCGATGCGCATGTTTTACCGTATCTGCTCTCCGGTGGCACTGACAATAAAGCTTTGAGCAGACTTGGCATTGCTGGTTTCGGTTTTGCCCCGTTGAAGCTACCACCGGAACTTGATTTCCCTGGCATGTTTCATGGTGTCGACGAGCGAGTCCCATTAGACGCCTTAGATTTTGGCCATCGGGTACTTGTGCACCTTATAAAAAATTATTAATGACTAAATTATAAACTTTAACCTTGTAAACCTCAAAGCTCTCAACAGTTCACCCTGATAGTGTTGAGCTTTTGTGCGCGAAGCGGAGAAAATGTGAGAACCTGGACTAAACCCGAGATACCAAAGGTCGGCGGATCAGGAGTACCGCTAAAGCTTTTTAATAGTGCTACCGGTCGGCTTGAATATCCTCCGACGCCTGACGATACAGCGACTCTGTATGTGTGTGGAATTACCCCTTATGATGCCACTCATATCGGTCACGCTTTCACATATCTAACTTTTGACATTATGCAGAGAGCCTGGTTAGACGCCGGAATTACCCCTCATTATGCACAAAATATTACCGACATTGATGACCCGCTTCTTGAAAGGGCCAAAGAAACCAATGTTAATTGGGAATCTTTAGCACAAGAGCAAATTGCACTTTACCGTTCAGATATGTTCAGGCTGGGCATGATTCCCCCACAGGATTTCATTGCAGTTACTGAAAAAATTGATTCGATAGCCGAAGCGGTCGATAATCTTAAGAAGCAGGGCTATGCTTACGAAGTCCAAGCTCCTGACGCTGACGGTGTCGACATATTTTTTGATGCAACGGGGGCCTCAACGAACTCTCAGTGGCGTTTAGGCGATATTTCTCATTATGATCGTAACGAGATGATGATCCTTTGTAGACAACGAGGGGGAGACCCGGATTATCCTGGGAAAAGAGACCCTATCGATCCGCTTCTGTGGAGGAGTGAACGAGAAGGTGAGCCTAGCTGGGATTCTGTAGTCGGAAGAGGCCGTCCGGGTTGGCACATTGAGTGTTCTGTGATTGCTGTACAGCAGTTGGGTAGTGCATTTTCAGTGCAGGGAGGTGGTGAAGACTTGAGGTTTCCGCACCACGAGTTCAGTGCAGCCCATGCCACAGCAGCCACTGGTATGCCACTAGCCCACGTATATTGTCATACCGCACTTGTTGCTTACCAGGGTTCGAAAATGTCGAAGTCTCGTGGAAATCTAGTTTTCGTTTCAAAACTCCTCGACCAGGGGAAAGATCCGGCAGCAATCAGGCTCGCTCTTCTTGCGCATCATTATCGTTCAGAGTGGGAATGGTTTGATAATGATGTAGAAACAGGGCAGAGGCGCCTAAACGCCTGGCGTGCAGGTTACCATAAAAATGGCGAAGACCCGGTCTCAGCACAAGCCACAGTTCAACGCTTGAGGCAAGCATTAGCAAATGATTTAGACACCCCGGTAATGCTGGCAGCTCTAGATGCTGCTTGGGACCAAGGTACAGATGATCCAGAGATTCTTGCAGATGCTTGTGAAGCCTTTTTGGGAATCTCAGTGAAAGAAGGAAACTAACAACTACTCGTACCCGTTTTTGGTACCAGAGTCAGGATTTTCATCTTGACCTCGATCGTAGTTATTGGAATTTTTGTCTTTTCTATCTTTGCGCAGAAATTTTTCTAGTTCGTAAGCAATTGCTTCACCTGTTGCGGCTGGTCCCTCGACTGAATCTCTAGCCTCTTCAAGCTTTTCGATATAGTTAGTCATCTCAGAGTCTTGGCTTGCTAGCTGATTTATATTGCTCTCCCATTCAGTAGCGTCTTCTAAAAGGTTACCGCGTGGAATTACGACGTTTAAAATTTCTTCTAGTCTGTCAAGCAGAGCAAGAGTCGCTTTCGGGGAGGGTGAGCTGTGAACATAGTGCGGGATTTGAGCCCACAGTGACAGGCTCGGAATCTCAGACCGAAGAAGCTCTTGCTGAATAACAGTTGTTATGCCCACCGGGCCCTCATAGTTGGGTTTTTGTGCATCGTAGACAGAGCGAATCTCAGGATCCTCACTGACCAACGTGATCGGAATTGGTCTACTGTGAGGAGCGTCAGAAAACATAGAGCCGAGCATTATTACAAAATCGAAATCCCAGGTGTCTATTAGATCCATGACTTCATCGGAATATGTCTGCCAAAGATGGGCGGGCTCTGTTCCGTCTAAGAAAAAGAGTTCAGGCAAAGGCTCTCCATCTATTGCTCTAAGCCTATTGACTGCGGGAATTTCTTCAGAATCGAAATCTAAACCGGGGCGTTGTACAGGGCCTAGTAACCGTGAATCAGGCCACTCTAGAATACGTTGACCGTCATCATCTGTAGAAATTACAGGTCTGTGCATTTGCATGTCAACATAGCCATCGCAATCAATAACATGAAGCTGTTCCACCTCGATAGTGCTCGCCAGATGATTGGCCGCTGTCGTTGCCGCTGCACCAGCATCGCTCCATCCATGAAAAGATACAATGAGCACCCGGTCTGGCCTTTGAGTTGGTGACAAATTACGCATGGGTTTAGGATACCTGCAATCATTCAGTACCATCTGAGAGTGATGTTTAAACTACCAGCCGCGATTCTTTGGGATATGGACGGCACAATAATTGATACTGAACCCGCCTGGGTGACCGCAGAAAAAAATCTGCTCCAAATGTATGACGCTAAGTTTGATGCGCGCGATGCGGACGACTGGGTGGGTATCGGGCTTTGGGAACTAGCTCAAAAAATTCAAGTTAGAGGTGTGCCTCTAACAGAAGATGAGATTGTTAAGCAGTTGACCGATGCAGTTAACTCTGAAATCTTTTCTGGAGAATTGCATTGGAGGCCTGGAGCGAAGAAACTATTAGCTGACTTTGTTGCGCTCGGTGTCCCAAATGCGCTTGTGACAATGGCCACTAGGTCACAAGCGCTACGCATTGTGGCGGAACTGCCGGAAGGTACTTTTAAAACTATTACTGCAGGTGATGATGTTCCGCGACCCAAGCCAAACCCTGATCCTTACCTTATTGGAGCTGCATCGGTGCAAGCTAAACCAAAAGACTGTATAGCAATAGAAGACTCAGTAACCGGGGTGCTTTCTGCAAACTCAGCTGGAACGTTTGTGATTGCGGTGCCAAATCTTGTTAATTTAGATACAGCACCCGCCCACGTAACGCTTAACTCTTTAGCAGATACAACAGCACGCGATATCGTTGAGATGTTCAATAATCAAAGACAGTAAAACACTAGGGAGCAAACTAATGACAAATTCAATAGGTTTTCTTCCGAGAGGCCCATTCAGAGTCGGTGAGCGGGTGCAACTGACTGGCCCTAAGGGACGCCGAAACACTATAACTCTCGAAGTGGATGGAGCCTTTCATTCACACAAAGGAACACTCTTACATTCAACATTGATCGGTTTAGAAGACGGATCAGTGGTCAAGAACAATGCAGAAGAAGACTATCTTGCGCTAAGACCGCTTTTATCAGACTTTGTAATGTCTATGCCCAGAGGCGCTGCGATTGTCTACCCAAAGGATGCTGCTCAAATTGTTTCACTCGCAGATATTTTTCCTGGAGCGACAGTTGTCGAAGCTGGTGTCGGATCAGGCGCCTTAACGCTTCACCTTTTGAGGGCTCTTGCAGGAGTAGGGAAATTACATTCTTTTGAAAGAAGAAAAGAGTTTGCCGACATAGCGTCAGCTAATGTTGCAGCCTTTTATGGCGAGACTCCAAATAATTGGAAGTTATCGGTGGGCGACCTCAACGAGCACCTTGTCTCAGAGACAGGGGAGTCATCAGTTGACCGCGTAGTGCTCGATATGTTAGCTCCATGGGAGTGCGTGACCGAAGTGTCGAAAGTTTTAAAACCCGGTGGAGTGCTAATTTGCTATGTTGCTACTGTCACTCAGTTATCTCGCACAGTCGAAGAAATAAGACAAACAGAAATGTTTACTCACCCGCTCTCATCTGAGACACTCGTGCGTGGGTGGCACGTCGAAGGTTTAGCTGTACGCCCAGACCACCGGATGGTTGCACACACAGGTTTTCTGGTGACTGCTCGTAAACTCGCGCCGGAATCAAAACTTCCCGAACCCAAACGACGTTCATCAAAAACCGATTACACTGACGAAGATGTAGCAGCGTGGACCCCAGATCTTATTGGTGAGAGATCTAAAAGCGATAAAATCTTGCGTAAAAAAGCTCGGCAGGCCCAAAAGATAGCCGATGCCAAAACACAGGATATAAAGCTTGATCGCTTACAATAGTGAAGGTAATAGACACATTAGTGAAAGGCATTTATGCGTAACCGTTTTATCCCAATAGTTATAACCGGCGGCGCTATGCTCATGACTCTTGCTGGTTGCGCAACTTCATCTTTAACCGCAACGTGCGAACCTGTGTTAAGCGACGGAGCGCTTGTTAAAAATGTGAGTGTGCTTGGCGGTTTTGGAACTGAGCCAAACATTAGTATTCCGCAAGGTTTCACTGTTGGCGCGGCTCAGAGCTCAATCATTGATAAAAATGAAGCTAGAACACCAGTAGCCGATAAAGATTCCGTTTTAACCATAAATTTTGCGCTGTTTGACTCAGCAACTGGTGCCCCTTTTGAACAAAGTGAATCTTTTGTAACAGGGAATGGACATGATTTTGTTCCGGTGATAAACGGTATTTCACAGGGCTCATTTCTTGACTCGCTTGAATGTGTGTCACCCGGTGATCGCGTTCTTATGGCTTTTGCTGCCGAAGAAGCAGAGGCAATCGTAGGTAGTCTGAGCCTTCCAACCGGCACTAATGTCATTGGTCTTGTTGACGTGCATCAAGTAACACCGGTAATGCGTGACGGCAAGGTTAGAAACCTACCATCAGGATTTCCAGGCGTGATAACAAACGATACCGGTCAGCCCGGAGTGGTTCTAGTTCCCGGGAATCCCCCAGCGGAGCCAAAAGCCGCTGTAAGAGTCGAAGGGTCTGGTAATACGGTGCAAGATAGTGACGCTGTAGTCGCGAATCTGATGCAGGTGAGCTGGGAAGGCGAACTTATCGACAATACTTGGGATACCAGTGGACCACGTTATCTTGGAGCCAGTGAAGACGGTATACACGATATTAGAGTGGCAATAACAGGTGCAAAGGTTGGCTCTCAGATGGTTTATATTCAACCGAATGGTGATAATTCAGCTAGCATCTACGTTGTGGACGTTCTGGCTGCAGGCTGACTGTGACAGGCTCGCAAGTTAAAAAAATTGCTCCAGAGGAGCGCATCTTTAGTTTGGTTTTGGCTTTAGTTGCAAGCCCTAGAGGCCTCACAAAAGACCAACTGCTTTCTTCAGTGTATGGCTACTCTATAGACTATGTGCACGGAAAAGCTAACTCTTCGTTAGAACGTAAATTTGAACGAGATAAAGAGCAACTGCGTTTTTTAGGGGTGCCTATTGATGTTATTGAAACTCCAGAAGAGTCGGGTAATAATCAATTGCTTCGCTATCGTATTTCAAAAAACAACCTTCAGCTACCGGAGAATATAAGATTTTCTATTGAAGAACTTGCTCTTTTGCGTTCTGCAGCTCTTGCTTGGAGCGAGACAAGTCTCTCAGCCCATTCGAGACAGGCGCTTATGAAGCTTGAGTCGATGAGCTCAAACATTGATCCACGACACATAGGAGTAGCACCTAAGGTTTTCATTCAACACCCAGCTACTGAGGCTCTATACCGAGCTATACACGGCAATAACAGCGTAAAATTTAAATATAAAAAACCTCAAACTAAAGAGAGTGAAGACCGTCGCGTTACGCCATACAGGTTGCATAGAGCAGACACACGATGGCATCTTGTTGCCTTTGATCACGACCGTGATGACTGGCGCACATTTTTACTTTCTCGAATAACAAGTCCTGTAAAGCTCATCGCCGCTATTGATAGAGTCGACCGTAGCGAAGAAGTTATTGAAGTAATTAAGAGTTTAGAAAGACTTCAACACAAGCAGATAGCTACAGTCTTTGTTAAGAAGGGATCTACTGCGCATTCACGCTTAGAACCTAGAGCCCGCTCTGCTGATAAAACAAATAAAGACACTGAAGCAAATGTCGAAACGCAACCACTATATGAAACGCAAACACTATATATAGAGACACTTGACTTTGATGAACTTGCAGATGAACTAGTCGCATACGCAGGAGACATATTGCAACTAGAACCGCAAAAACTATTCAAAATTTTTAAAGAAAAATTGTTACTCATATTGCAGATGCATTCGACAGAAAACACTCAAAAATGACTGCAATAAAACACCCTAAACCAACCACCGAAGACAAAGTAGTCCTTTTGCTTGCTTTGATACCCTACCTAATAGCAAACGGAGCCACACCTATAGTTGTTCTTGCAGAATCGTTTAACGTCTCTGCTAATACGATTCGCAACCTGGCTACATTTTTGGGAATGGCTGGGATCCCTGGAGAGACACTAACCTATCAAGACCAAGACTTATTTGACATAAATTGGACCGCACTTGAAGAAGAAGATGTGCTGGAACTGGTCCATACAATCGCTGTTGATGACACTCCTCGTTTCTCTGGAGCTGAGACCGCGGCTCTCATGGCAGGCTTACACCTATTGCACGATCTATTGCCGGCAGAGATGAAAACTTCCATCACTCAACTTCAGAAAAAATTGTCTGGTGCGACAACATCATTAAATCTAAGCCTCACATACGAAACAAACCCCAGACCACCTGAATACCTTGCTGACTTTATGGATGCAATCAGTAAAGGCCAACAAGTTTCTTTTGAATATTTATCGAGACAAAAACAACACACCACGAGAACAGTTGATCCAAAAGCATTGAAACAAATTGGTGATCACTGGTACATGCAAGGGTTTTGTTACTTGCGTAAAACTGACAGAATTTTTCGTCTAGAGGATATATCTTCATTAACCATCGTAAACAGACATATGTCTGACTCAGAGGATCATGACCTTGCCACACATGAAAGCAGGGGAGCCAGTTCTTTGAACTTTATAGTTTCGGGTGACTTAGAGGTTCTCGCACGTATTTCTGCGACAGCGTTGCATCTAATCGAAGCCTGGTCACCAGAAATAGTAGAAACAAACCTCTCAGAAGAAGTAATTGTTAAAGTTTCTCTTGCACATGAGGCAAACGCTATTAATCTTATAACTGCGGCGCCCGGCCATATTGAAATTTTGTCTCCTTTAGATACTAGAAATCTCGTTGCAACCTGGTTGAACGATACTCTGACTTTATTTAGATAGACTTGACGCGTGAACGAAAAGGTGCGCAAAAGAAGACGCGGCAAGGAGAAAATGAGCCTTGGCGAGCACTTCTTAGAGCTACGTAAAAGGTTGATGATATCTGCTATAGCTGTGGCAGTAGCGTTAATCGCTGGTTGGTTCATGCGTATGTGGGTTTGGGATGTTTTAAGACAACCAGTTTATGACATTGCAGAAAACCAAGGAAGAACCACCTCTATCAACTATGGTGATGTGATGAGTGGTTTCGACCTGCAGGTGCAGATCGCTCTATTTATTGCTGTATTGTTGGCTTCACCTGTTTGGCTTTACCAAATTTGGGCTTTTCTTTCTCCGGGGCTCACTAAGAAAGAAAAACTTTACACTGTCGGATTTTTCGGAACCGCAATTCCGTTGTTTTTAGTTGGTGTCTTTGCAGGTTGGAAGATTTTTCCAAATATAGTGCGGCTGCTTATAAGCTTTGCACCCACTGAAGACACTGCTCTTTTAACAGCCCGCCCATATCTAGATATGGCTATTAAATTGATGCTGGCTGTTGGTGTTGGCTTTGTCGTACCTGTATTTATTGTGCTACTTAACTTTGTTGGTGTGCTAAGCGCTAAATCAATTTTAAAAAGTTGGCGAATAGCAATTTTGAGCATCATTTTATTTGCAGGGATTACAACGCCTGCAGCAGATTTGATAAGTATGTTTTTGCTCGCGGTTCCCATGGTTTTGTTGTACTTTATAGCTGCAGGCATTGCTACCTTGCATGATCGAAGAGTTAAAAAGAAGATGGATGCTGAGTTTGCTGAATATGATTTGGAAGAATCTTCTTCTGAGGTTTCAGATTGAAATCAACAAAATATAACTTTTTAGATGAGTTCAAAAATCACCTGAAATATAAACTAGATCCATTTCAGATAAGGGCTTGTGAGTTTCTAGAGGATGGGAAAAGTGTTCTAGTTGCTTCACCAACTGGCTCTGGGAAAACGACGGTCGCAGAGTTCTCTATTTGGTTAGCTCAAAGTAATCAGAAAAAAGTCATATATACTTCTCCGATCAAAGCTCTTTCTAATCAAAAGTTTCATGAACTTTTGGATGTATATGGAGAAGAAAGAGTTGGTTTGCTCACTGGTGATATAAACATCCGTGCCGAATCATCTATTCTTGTTATGACGACTGAAGTGTTGCGCAACATGATATACGAAGACTCAGCGACGCTTACTGATCTAAGCCATGTAGTGCTTGATGAAGTGCACTACCTAGCTGATAAATCTCGGGGAGCTGTTTGGGAAGAAATAATCCTACACCTTCCTAAACACATAAAACTTGTTTGCTTATCGGCCACTGTTTCTAATGCTGAGGAATTTGGGGAGTGGCTACACACAGTTCGTGGCGACACTGAGGTAATCGTTTCTGAGAAAAGACCTGTACCTCTTTACCAACATGTCTTTACAAAAGGTCAACTGATGCCACTTTTTGTGGACCATGATGGGGAGCTGGTTGAAAGGGGCAAGTTAAACCGTGATTTGCTTCGATTGGAAAAAACTACGCCGACTCTAAAGGGTAGTAGTCGACCAAACAGGCGCTTTCGCACGGACTTTCGCGCGCTCGTTACACAGCTAGAAGTAGACCAACTGCTGCCAGCGATAGTGTTTATCTTCAGTCGCAACGGTTGCGATATGGCTGTAAGAAATTGTGTTTACAACGGGGTTAGACTAACAAACAAAGATGAAAGATTAGAGATCCGCAGGGTTGCCAAAGAGCACCTGAAACACATTTCAAAAGAAGATCTATATTCACTCGGATACAATCACTGGTTGCAGGCACTAGAACACGGTATTGCAGCACATCACGCTGGTCTGATACCTCCGTTTAAGACAATCATCGAAAAACTTTTCCAACGCAAACTAGTAAAACTGGTTTTTGCGACTGAAACTCTTGCTCTAGGTATTAATATGCCCGCAAAAAGTGTAGTAATTGATCAGCTGGTGAAGTTCGATGGGGTTTCACAGGTACCGCTACTTCCGGGGGAATTTACACAATTAACCGGCCGGGCTGGCAGACGTGGCATTGATACTGAAGGTCATGCAATCATTGTTTGGGAACACCGCACCGATCTAGATCACATAGCGACTTTAGCCTCAAAGCGTGTATACCCCCTACGTTCCAGCTTTAGACCTACTTATAACATGGCAGTAAATTTGCTAGAAAGGCTAAACCTTGATCTGGCTAGAAACATATTGGAACGCTCATTTGCTCAGTTCCAGGCTGATCATGAAATGGTCAATGTCGCGGAAGAAATACGCGCTGCGCAAAGTTCACTTGAGGGTTATCAACGAGCAATTGAAAGGTCTCAAGGAGCTGAGCGCAAAAAGTGGCAAGATCGATCCCGCAAGTTAAACCAAAACATTAAAAGGAAAGTTAAAAGACTAGAGCGACGCACAGGCACAATTTCAAGAGTGTTTGATCGACTTGTCGAAGTGTTGCAGAGTCTTGAATATTTAAAAATAGTCGATGGAACCCCCAAACCAACTGCACACGGAAACCTTTTAAGAAGCATCTATGGGGAGCGGGATCTTCTAGTTGCAGAGTGCATCAGGTCAGGCGTTTGGGATTCATTGAATCCTGTTGAGCTTGCGGCGATGTGCAGTGCTTTAGTTTACGAGCCTAGAAGAGATGATGAATATTCGAGTCCTCGCATACCGGGGGGTGCTTTTCGTAATGCATTTGATGAAACTATGAATATGTGGTCAACAATAGACGCTGTTGAAGAAGTTTCTAGGCTGTCTAGATCGGAACCTCCACATGCAGGAATGTGTCAAGCGATGATCAAATGGGCTAGAGGCGCTTCGCTTGAAGATGTGTTGCTCATTGTCAACTTCGGCCCGGGTGATTTTATTAGAATCACTAAACAAACAATAGACCTGTTAGATCAGTTGCATCGGCTTCGAGATTTGGGTTTCAATGAAATATCTCAGAAAGCTGCCGAGTCTAGAAATTTGATAGCTAGAGGGATTGTTGAGGTTTCAAGCAGGGCATGATGGTTAAACACGAAAATTTTCGTTTAAAGCTTCTATTCGCTGCACCTCTAGCTTCTTTAGCTGGTTTATTATACTTAACAGCTTTTCCCGGGATAGCTTGGTGGCCGGGTGCTTTTATTGCCATTATTCTGTTTGCGATTTCAATTTGGCGTCAAAAAGCTCGACACGGACTTTTGCTAGGTACGCTTTTTGGCGCTTTTTTTTGGCTACCTTTAATTGACTGGTTAACCCTGTATCTTGGACCCGTGCCATGGCTGGCACTGAGCAGTGTAATGGTTTTGTGGTTTGCTCTATTTGGTGCTTCAATCGCTCTTGTTACTTCTAAATTTAAGGGCTTCTTTGCCGCACTTGCATTTGCGGGATTGTGGGTTGCTCGTGAAGCGATTCAATCAACTTTTCCTTACGATGGTTTTGCCTGGGGCAGATTAGCTCACACACAAGCAGACGGGCCTCTCGTAACTCTTGTACCTTGGCTAGGTTTCTCTGGTTTTTCCGGAATTCTCGCTCTATTAGCTGTGCTGCCTGTTGCATTTGCGGCGCGCGATGTTTTTAAGTTTAAATTTTTTGTTTTATCTTCAGCAGTGATCTCGCTTGCTGTGCTCGGTCTTTCTTTTGTCCCAGTACCAAAGTTAGTAACAGTTGATCATGCAGTTGTTGCTGCGGTACAAGGAAACTCGAAATCTGGAGTTTTTGATGATCGCGAAAACGGTGATGTGATTGCCAGTCATTTACAAGTTACAAAAGAATGGATTTCTAAGAAATCGACTACTGACAAAAAAGTTGATGCGATTATATGGCCTGAAAACAGTGCTGAATTTAATCTACCTTGGAGTCAGGCTAATCTTGTAGAAGTTAGAAACCTTGTAGATTTAACAAACGCATACTTTGTTGTTGGTTCTGTCTTAGGTGAAGACATTGGGGGAGAGAGGCACTACACTAACTCATCACTGGTGCTGAGCCCAGAGTCCAATGCTATGAGCCGTTACGATAAACGCCACCCTGTGCCATTTGCAGAGTATATGCCGCATAGATCATTTTATAGAGCGCTTGCTCCTAGTCTTGTTGATCTAGTTCAATTAGAGTACGATCACGGAACGACATCTAGTGTTCTTCCGGTTAGTCAAATGCAAGCAGGAATTGCAATTTGTTTTGACATTATTTTTGATGATCATGCATCTCTTATGAACAAAGAAGGAGCACAAGTAATTTTTGCACAGACCAATAACGCAGATTTTGGTCAAACAGACCAGAGTTTACAACAGTTAGCGATAGCTAAATTGCGTGCTGTCGAAATGGGTAGAGATCTAATAAATATTTCCACAGTAGCTACAAGCGAAATTGTCTCATATTCAGGGCATACTTTAGCTGAGATTGAACCATGGCAACCTGGAGTTATGTCAGCCGAAATCGTCTTGCGTGAAGGGTCTACTCCTGCGATGCGGTTTGGTGCTTTTATCGCTGGTTTGTGGGTAACAACCGGTTTCAGCCTGCTTGTTCTGGGGGTTTTTACACGCAGACGCATCGCTTGACAGGATAATGTAATAAGGTCACACACTGCTTAAGGAGTAAACATGGCTAATCCATTGCACAAAAATTCGTTGCTTGGGCGCACAGCTTTAGTCACAGGATCATCTAGGGGCATAGGAGCCGACACAGCACGATATTTTGCTGAAGCAGGCGCAAATGTTGTAATCAACTATCGCAACAAAGCTGCGAGGGCTGAAAAGTTAGCAAATGGAATTAGAGAACTTGGAGTGAAGGTTGTCACAGCTGGTGCCGACCTTACAGACCCTCAATCAATATCTGAAATGATGTCAGTCATCGCAGAAGACCTCGGAAATCTCGATATTTTGGTTTTAAACGCATCTGGGGGGATGGAAAGTGGCATGGCTGAAGATTACGCATTGAAGCTTAATCGTGATGCGCAAATCAACGTATTGGAGCAAGCTTTACCGCTCATGCAAGATGGCTCACGTGTTGTTTTTGTAACTAGCCATCAAGCTCATTTCATCAGAACTACACCAACAATGCCAGAATATGAGCCAGTTGCTTTAAGCAAGCGTGCTGGAGAAGATGCCTTACGAGAAAAAATACCAGCTCTTACTGATAAGGGCATCGAATTTGTTGTTGTATCTGGTGACATGATTGAAGGGACGATAACGGCAACATTACTCGAAAGAGCAAATCCTGGCGCTATTTCTGAGCGTAAAGAATCAGCAGGTAGGCTCTACAACGTTTCGGAGTTTGCTGCTGAAGTTGCTTTAGCCGCCGTTGAGCCAATTCCAGCAGATCATACTCGCTATGTTGGTGACACATCATCTTTCAACCCAGTTTTTAAATAGTGCCAAACAGCGATCTAACAAAAGAAATAGCTCTTCTAAGACAAGATCTATTAGACTCTGGCTACTCGAAACCTGGAGTTTTGCGTTTACTTGGAAGACAGTCTTTAGTAGAAGCTAAGCATGGTGCACCATGGAGCGCGAGGCGCAAACTGGCCGATGCTCTTTCAGACACTAAGTCAGAAGACCATCTACTCAGCGTTCTTGTGTCACTTTTCGTGGTGGGTGATTCTTTACCATCTAGTGTTGTTGAACGCGTTTTTTCAGCTTTAACTATTGCTGGAGCAAAACAACTTGGCATTATCGCTCCAGGAGTTCCTGGTACTGTAACTGCGGCATTTAGCATCACACCACATACAACTATTCTTGGCGAGACAAATTCGACGATGTGGATAATCTCTGACCTTGATGACCATCTGCGCACTAATTATGCTCGTCACGATCATGTTATGGGAATAGGTGGAGCGACACTGTCTCTAATCTCAGCCATCCCAAACGAGCCGATCGTTTACTCTGCAGACGTAGGCACAGGAAACGGCTTGGTGGCGCTCGAGCTTGCTCAAATCAGTAAACAAGTGCTTGCGACTGATATATCAAAACGTGCGTTGCTGTTTGCTAAGTTAAACGCTCAATTAAATAATGTTGAAAATATTTCTTGGGGTGAAGGCGATCTTTTCGATCCGATACAAGGGCAAAAGTTTGACCTTATTGTCTCAAACCCTCCTTTCGTGATTACACCTCAAGGAGAACTGTCTCATTGGGAGTACAGAAGTAACTTTGAAACAGGAGATGCCTTATTAAATCGCATGTTAAAAGATGTTGGTAAATATCTATATCATGATGGCACGTTTATTGCGCTAGGAAACTGGGAAGAAAACATATCGCCAGGTGACAAAAATCTGTCTTATTGGATTATTGAAAGGGGCAGCCAAACCCCACTTGAGTATGTTGAAACTTGGTTGCGCGACAGCGGGGTCTTACAGGGGTCAATCGAATATTCGGATTTTAAAAAACAGTGGATCAAAGATTTCAACATTAGAGATGTCACAGAAATTACTTATGGATATATTCTGATTCGTAATGTTGCGATTGCTGAACCTATTAAACGAACTGAATTAATATCTGGACCCTTGGGTATGCACACTGAAAACACTTCCATAGACGGTTCGAGTGAAGTAGAAATGTTTGGACAAAATTGGAGTAGCTATTTCTCTGCTGTTCATCGGATTCATGCTATGAGCAAACTCGAAATATTAGATACAGTATTTTTTAGAAACAAGTCTGTTTATGAGCTGCGCACTCTTGTTCCTGGAACAGAAAACATTATTGCTTTGAATCTTATCAAGCAAGGTGGCATAGAAAGACAGGTGCAAGTAGATACGACAATAGCTGCTGTCGTAGGTGCATGTGATGGCGAGCTTAATCTTGGCCAAATTATTAACGCTCTGTGTGTCCTTTTGGAAGTCAGCTATGAACAGCTCGAAGCTGAGGTTCTGAGCAAGATCAATGAGTTATTGTGGCTTGGCATACTCTCAACTGCTTTGCCCGACTGAGGAGTAGAATTGTGGTCAAGATGATGCAAAAAATTGATTTACGTGGGCACAGTGATTTGAGTAGGTCAGAGTTGCAACAAATTCTACCTAGAGCCACTTTAGACACCACGAAAGCTTTAGAGCGAGTGCAAAAACTCATCGCAGAAGTCAAAAATCACGGCGAAGTTGCTCTTTACAGGCACGCTGAAAAATTTGATGGTGTTACCGGACACAGCCTTAAAGTTTCTAAAGAAGAAATAATAAAAGCTCACAGCGGGGCGGAGCAGCCACTTATTATTGCACTTGAGACTCTCATTGCAAGAGTAAAGCAGGCTTCGACTGCCCAAGTGCCAAACAGACGTGTTACTGAAGTTGTTCCTGGGGGAGTAATAACACAACGCTGGCAACCCGTTAATCGCGTGGGTTTGTATGTGCCAGGTGGAAAAGCCGTATACCCATCTAGCGTGGTAATGAATGTCGTTGCAGCTCAAACTGCTGGTGTGAAACAGATTGCTATAGCATCCCCGGTTCAAAAAGAAACTGGGGGGGTACACCCTACAATTCTCGCGGCCGCACACATTCTAGGAATCCACGAGATATACGCGATTGGCGGTGCGAGCGCGATAGCGGCTTTTGCCTACGGTGTGCCAGAAATCAATCTTGAATCAGTTGATATCGTAACCGGTCCTGGCAACATTTATGTTGCTGCGGCTAAACGCGCGCTTCAAGGTGTTGTAGGTATTGACTCAGAAGCAGGAACAACCGAGATATTGATAATAGCTGACGGTCAGGCTGACCCGAAAAGCGTTGCCGCTGACCTTTTAAGCCAGGCTGAGCACGATGAAGCTGCCGCATCAGTGCTTATTACTGACAGCGAAGAGTTGCTCCATGATGTAGAAAATGAGCTAAGGCTGCGGTTGCGAAAGATGGAGCATGAAACTCGTGCCAGCTTAGCTTTGGGCGGTCCGCAGTCGGCTTTGATACTTGTAGATTCTATAGATCAGGCGGTGGATGTCAGCAATGCTTATGCCCCCGAGCATTTATCGGTGCAGACTTTAGATCCGCACACCACAATTATGAACATTTCAGATGCAGGAGCAATATTCTTGGGTAATTACACTCCGGTAAGTTTGGGTGATTACCTTGCAGGTTCAAACCATGTTCTTCCAACCGGCGGAACAGCGCGATTTGCTGCTGGTTTGGGCGCATATACATTCTTGAGACCTCAACAAATCGTTGAATACTCGGAGGGTGCTTTGCTGGCCGCAAATGACAATCTAACAATTCTGGCAAATGCAGAGGGCTTGCCGGCCCACGCAGCAGCTGTACATGCGAGGGTTACGGAGCAATAATGCACTGTCCATTTTGTAGACATTCAGATTCACGCGTCATAGATTCACGCACATCTGATGACGGCCAAGCTATCAGACGACGCAGACAGTGCCCCGAATGTAGTAGACGCTTTAATACAACTGAAACGGCAAGCCTGGTAGTCATAAAACGAAGTGGGGTAGTTGAGGCATTCAGCCGTGAAAAAGTTGTCAGTGGTGTCCGTAAAGCATGTCAAGGAAGACCAGTTACTGACACAGACCTAGCAAAGCTCGCACAGATGGTCGAAGAAAGCTTACGAGCTAGTGGATCATCACAGTTTGATGCAAACGACATAGGGCTTGCTGTTTTGCCGCATTTGCGTGAACTCGATGAAGTGGCTTACCTACGATTCGCTAGTGTTTACAAAGGTTTTGACTCGTTAGCTGACTTTGAGGCCGCTATTTCAGAGTTACGCACAATAATCAAGGAGTAGTCGTGCGCACGTATCCATGGGTGTTTAAGACTTTTTTAGCTAAGTTAGATCCAGAAAAAGCGCATCACCTTGCTTTTGCGATGATTAGGTTTTTGAATATTGTGCCCTGTGTCGCTTATAGATTCACTAAGGCAGACAAAAGGTTGCAAGTTAACACCCTCGGTCTTACTTTTCCGTCACCTTTTGGATTGGCTGCTGGTTTCGACAAGAATGCTGTCGCGGTAACAGGTTTAGCAGCTCTTGGTTTTGGCCATGTAGAAGTTGGCACTCTAACGGCACACCCTCAACCCGGCAACAGCAAACCCCGACTCTTCCGTTTAGTTAAAGACCATGCTCTTATTAACAGAATGGGATTTAATAACAACGGCTCTGAAACAGCTGTCAAACATCTTCAAAAAGCTCGGATGCGCACGACGCGACCAATAATTGGTGTCAATATAGGCAAAAGCAAAGTTACACCTGTTGATCAAGCCATCACCGATTATGTTCTAAGCGCTCAACGGCTTGCACCTTTAGCAGACTACGTTGCAGTGAATGTCAGCTCTCCAAACACGCCTGGTCTGCGAGGCCTACAAGAGTTAGATCAGTTAGAACCACTATTGAACGCTGTTCGCGGGGCAGTTGCTGACAAGCCATTACTGGTAAAAATTGCGCCTGATATGGACGACAAACAAATTAAAGGCATAGTTCAGCTTGCTAATAAACTAGGTTTAGACGGCATAATCGCCACCAATACGACTGTGATGAGAGACGGTTTAGCAACAAGCGATGAGACAATAAAAGAAATTGGTGCCGGAGGGCTATCAGGAAAACCTTTAGCGTCAAGATCTTTAGAGGTACTGAAGCTCATCAGGAGTGTTGCGCCAACAAAATTTTGCGTTATTTCAGTTGGTGGAGTGTCAACGGCAAAAGACGTTCATGAAAGGCTTGAAGCCGGAGCTACCCTGGTGCAAGGGTACTCAGCCTTTGTTTATGAAGGACCAATGTGGGCTAAAAAAATAAATCAAGAACTAAAAAGCTATACCTTCGGTCGTTGACCTCGTTTAACCTGGGGTTTTGGAACTCGTAAAGCCCGCATTTGCATAGCTCGCATGCCCACATACCATTTTGTTCCTGATTGCACGTTTTCGGAGCCATATTTTGAAGCTAAACTTTTTTGGACTCGAATCCCGGTGAATATAGAGTCGATAATAGCTACACCGACAAAAACCCAAATTGTTGCAAGTGAGACCAACTGGAATGTTGGGTTGTTGATAAGTGTCATTAAAAGGACTAAAAACATTATCGGAATGGTCCACTCCCCAATATTAAATCTGGAGTCAACGTAATCGCGCGCAAATTTACGTTGCGGCCCCTTGTCACGAGCGGTGAGATACTTTTCGTCTCCCATCATTGCTCCAAGGCGAGCTTTTTCACGCACTTCTCGTTGCGCAAGCTTCTGAGCACGAACCGCATCTTTGTCTCGTTTGTTTGGTACTAAAGGCCGCGCATTTGCAGCCTGTGCTTCCTTGCGCGATGGTGTGGGTCGGCCTTTGCCGGAATTAGGTATCTCTTCACTCACTGATCTGCTCCTGAAATTAATGTAGACCTATAAAGGTTACCAAGTCTTTTAGGATTGCCTTACAAGGCGGGTACAATAGTATTGAATAACGTCAATATTGTAAGGGGCTTATTATGGCAGAAAAATCAAAACTACTAGAAAACTCTGCTCCTGCACACGGTGTGGTTATCAGTGATGGGGCGATATCAAAAGTTCAAAGCCTACTTTCGCAAGAGGGTAGGGACGACCTTAGACTGCGCATAGCAGTACAACCAGGCGGTTGCTCAGGGCTCATTTATCAGTTGTTCTTTGACGAGCGTTTTCTCGATAATGATGCAGTCGTAGATTTCGATGGGGTTGAGGTTATCGTTGACAATATGAGTGTCCCATATCTGCAAGGGGCTACCATTGACTTTTCTGACACAATCGAAAAACAGGGGTTCACGATTGATAATCCAAATGCAGAAGGAAGTTGTGCTTGCGGAGACAGCTTCGGTTAATGGTTTTCAATGCCGAATTCAGACACGTATGTGGTGAATTGCCGCGATGTGTTCAACCCCAACAAGAATTCGGGGTAAGCTAGTGAGCAGAATTAAGTTTTCTATGCAAATAATCAAGAGTAAGAATCTCGAAAGGTATGCAGTGCGTTCCAATCGTCGAATGAAATGGCTCATAGCTCCGGCAGCCATCACAGCATTATTGGCTTTGTCTGGTTGCACCCAGGAGCAGAAGCAGGGTTATCTCCCGGGTGAGCCCGGCCTTACCGACCGCTGGGACGGTATAGCAGGGCTTTGGGTGACTTCTTGGATAGTTCTTCTGATAGTGGGCCTTATAACCTGGGGTCTGATTATCTGGGCTTCTATCGTCTACCGTCGCCGTAAAGGACAGACAGGTTTACCGGCTCAGATCAGGTACAACATGCCGATCGAAACCTTCTTTACAATTGTTCCGGTCATACTTGTTATCGGATTCTTCGCATTCACTGCGCAAGAGCAAACAAAAGTTGAGGCCCGGTACGATAATCCAGAAAACGTAGTCGAAGTTGTTGCGAAGCGCTGGGCTTGGGACTTCAACTACGTTAATGAAGATGTGCACTATTCTGGTGTTCAAATTGAAACAGATGAAAATGGTTCGGCGATACCCGGAACAATGCCTGTTTTATATCTACCAGTTGGCAAAACTACAGAGATTAAACTAGAAGCGCGAGACGTTATACACTCTTTCTGGATCGTTGAATACCTCTATAAGAAGGACATGATCCCAGGTAAGACCAACTACATGAGTTTCACTCCAAATAAGACCGGTACCTTCATGGGTAAGTGCGCCGAGCTTTGTGGTGAATACCACTCAAAAATGCTATTTGATCTAAAAGTTGTAGAACAAGATGAATACGATGCGTATATAGCAACACTTAAAGCAAATCCAGAGAACCAGGGTCTATTGGGTCTCGATTACAATCCAAACCAAAACCTCCCAGGAAAAAACATTCCTGAAGAAGGGCAAGAGGGTTAGGCAAGAAGATGAAAAAGGGAAATTTAATCGTTTCGTGGATTACATCCACTGACCACAAAGTAATCGGATACTTGTATCTGATTAGTTCATTCTTGTGGTTCTTGATTGGTGGACTAATGGCTCTCATAATTAGAGCCCAGTTATTCCAGCCAGGGCTTGAGCTTGTAGCCACTGAAGAGCAATACAACCAACTCTTCACGATGCACGGCACAATAATGTTGCTTATGTTTGCAACCCCACTCTTTGCTGGTTTTGCGAATGTCATTATGCCTCTTCAAATCGGGGCACCAGACGTAGCCTTTCCAAGACTTAACGCCTTCGCGTTCTGGCTATACACATTTGGTTCAACCATTGCAGTAGCTGGATTCCTAACACCACAGGGTGCTGCTTCATTCGGCTGGTTCGCATATACGCCACTTTCTGAGCAGAC
>DATJCC010000038.1:0-12999 GCA_035514995.1 Microbacteriaceae bacterium | reverse complement strand
AGCGAAACCTACGAAAGCGGCACTCGCAGCCATCGTAATCACATATAGTCTTGGCACATTCATTCCTGCTGTAGCAGCGGCGTGAGGGTTCTCACCGACCGCACGCAACCTAAACCCTAATGCTGATCTTTCCATCAGCCACCAATAAAAAACGACGCCCACCAGCGCAACTATAAACCCTAAATGCAATTTATAAGAAGAACCCAAAATTGCAGGATACTGTGCTGTTTCAAGTGGGGCGGGAGTTTTTGGGTTGCTTCCTGCCGCTTCATCATGCAAGAACCCGGAACGCATCAAAAAAATGACCAGATTTAAAGCGATGTAGTTCATCATGATCGTTACGATCACCTCGTGTGCTCCGGTCGCCGCTTTCAAAAAACCTGCAACGCTTCCCCACAAAGCGGCGGCGAGCATCCCCACGATCATGGCCACTACCATGTGGATGCCGCTCGGAAGCGGAACCGCAAACGCAACCCATGAGGCACCCGCAACGGCTGCGAGCATCTGCCCCAAACCACCAATATTAAAAAGCCCAACTCTAAAACTCAAAGCAATACCCAAGCCAGCGAGAATCAGCGGTCCCGAAAAACGAAGCGTTTCTGTAAAGGGTTTAAAAGCTCCAGCCAGATTATTAGCTTTTGGGTTATAGATTGAACCCTGGAACAACGCCGTATAACCATTTGAGATTGCCTGCCACCCAGCGCCTAAAGCATCCCCTGGGCGCTGGAAGAAGTATCCGATAGAATCTAAAAACTTTTCGTCTGTTATCGCCATCAAAATACCGCCGACGACAAAACCGGCGAGAATAGCAAGAAATGTGCGGGTGAGACTTGAACCTAATATTTCTCGAAGCACTACTTGAACCGCGCTAGGCTCGTTTTGCGTTTTCGTTTCGAGCTCACTAGTTTTTGTTGTGCTCATGCCGCAATCCCCGCCATCATCTCTCCCAGTGTGCTGCGCGGAGTGTCTGCAGGCACGATCCCAACTATGCGGCCTTGATACATGACAGCGATGCGATCTGCAAGGTTTTGCACCTCATCTAATTCCGTAGAAACAATCAAAACTGGTAGCCCCCTATCGCGCAGTGCGATGATCCGCTCATGAATAAATTCAATGGAACCAACATCAACACCTCTTGTGGGTTGTGACGCTATCAAAATGTTAGTTTCTGATAGAAACTCTCTAGCGATGATAACTTTTTGCTGGTTGCCCCCAGATAGGCTTGAAGCTTTTGAGTCGGGCCCCTGGGTGCGAATATCGAAATCACTGATTGCTTCGGTGGCGAAACTTTCACGGAAACCCATTTGCAGAGTGCCAGATTTCACAAACGGCGCCCCGTGGCTTCGGTTTAGCATCAAGTTTTCGGCGACGCTAAATTCACTTACCAATCCATCACGAGAACGGTTTTCTGGAATATAGCTGATCCCAGCGTCGATGCGCTCGCGCACAGATTTTGATAAAAGTTCTTCATTATTTAATTTCACTGACCCTTTAGCGCCGTGTCGAAGTCCGATTAGTGTTTCGGTCAGCTCTGTTTGGCCATTCCCCTGCACACCCGCTATGGCTAAAATTTCTCCGGCGCGGATCTCGAAACTCACATTATTTAGAAGAGCAACGCCCTGCTTGTCTACTAGGGTCAAGTTTTCGACTATTAGACTTGCTGCACCAGGCTTGCTCGGGTTCTTTGCTGTTGTAAGCTCAACTGCACGCCCCACCATAAGCTCCGCCAGCTCAGTAGTCGAAGCCTCCGGGCTGGCCGTGCCAACGACTTTCCCGAGCCGCATCACTGTGATCTTATCGGCAACCGCTTTAACCTCACGGAGCTTATGCGTGATGAAAATAATCGAAGTGCCTTCGCCTGCCAATTGCTTCATGATAGTCATCAGCTCATCGGTCTCTTGTGGCGTCAGCACTGCGGTTGGCTCATCTAAAACCAGAATTTTTACATCACGAGCGAGGGCTTTAATAATCTCAACTCTTTGCTGAGCGCCGACCGGGAGATCTTCAATTTTTGCGTCAGGGTCTAAATTAAAGCCAAAGCGAGCAGAGATCTCGCGCACCTTTGCGCGGGCTTGCTCAAGATCTAAAATTCCTGCAACTTTTGTAGGTTCGTGCCCCAGCATCAGATTTTCAGCTACTGTAAAAACGGGTATCAGCATAAAGTGTTGATGCACCATACCAATTCCAGCGGCCATCGCATCGCCCGGGCCTTCAAACTGCACCGGCTCCCCGTCGAGCAAAATCTCTCCACCATCAGGCTCATAAAGACCAAAGAGCACATTCATGAGAGTTGATTTGCCAGCGCCATTTTCACCCAGCAGAGAGTGGATCTCGCCCGGCTCTACAGTAAAACTAATCTGATCATTAGCGGTAAAAGTACCAAATTTTTTGGTTACGCCACGAAATTCAAGCTTCATTGGTTGTTGCCTCTTTTAAACCCAGATTTTGCACCCAGAACGTTTAACACCATGAGAAGAACAATATCGAAAAAAGCGACGGTCGTGGACAAAGCACGACCGTCGCTTTTATATTTGCTTCACTTATTGATTAAGGAGTGACAGTCGGATCTAAGTCACCAGCAATAATCATCTTTGCGAGCTCTTCAATTTTGAGCATCACATCAGCATCTACTTTGTCTTCAAAATCGTAGAGCGGGCTAATGCGTGTTCCGCTGTTTTCAAGGGTGCCAATGTATGGGTCACCAGAGAATGATCCGTCAATCGAAGCCGCAATCACATCAAACACCGAAACATCGATAGTTTTTTCGATTGAGGTGAGAATCTGGTCAGCATACTGTGGGCTGTTCTTCGCAACATCAAGGTCGACACCCAACATCACGATGTCTTTACCAGACTCGTTAATTGCTTCACTTGTTGCAGAGAAGAGGCCACCAGCAACGGGCAGGATTACGTCTGCACCCTTTTCAATCTGACCCTCAGAAATGCTCTTGGCTTTACCTTTATCTTCGAAGCCACCAACATAGTCGCCGTCATCTGGGTTAGCCGGATCAAAACCGATCACTGTGATTTCAGTTCCGGTCTCTTTCTCGTAGTACTTAGCGCCGTTATAGAAACCAACCATGAAGTCTGTGACTGCAGGTATATTCATACCACCGTAAGTGCCGATTGTCTTCGACTGGCTGTAAGCGGCTGAAAGGTAGCCCGCTAAGAAGCTAGATTCGTTCATCTCCCAAACCATTGCCTTCAGGTTTGGTGTGGCTTCGTCTTCTTTCCATCCGTCGATACTAACGAAGTTGAAATCTGGGTTGTCTAGAGCTGCTTGGTTCACTTCTTCAACAATGTTGAAACCTACAGCGAATGTCACATCACAGCCTGCCGCAACCATTGCATCAAGGTTTGGCGTGAAGTCTTCAAAGGTGATTGATTCAGCGTCTTGAATTGAAACGCCTAGATCACTTTTTGCTTTTAGAAGCCCTCGCATTGAAACTTCGTTGAATGACTTGTCGTTCCAGCTGCCCTCGTCAGATACGGCACAGGCTAAGAAGTCTACGCCTTCGCTGTTTCCGGCTTCAGGAGTTTCTGGAGCGTCTGTATCTCCTCCAGCCTCTGGGGCTGATCCACAGCCAACTAGCACGAGTGCCGCTGCACCCAGAGTCGCAAAGCCTGCAAGGCCACGCTTGCGCATGTTTTTGATCACGTGTTTTCCTCTCATAAGCTGCCTAATAAAGGGCATCAGATCGAGATTACTCTCTTGATCTGTGCACTGCCAACAGAGAAAAGCGTTTCTATGGTTAATCGTTACAATAATGTGCAGAAAAAACGTGTAGAAATAAAGTGCAGAAATAAAGACAGGCCCCGTAACTAATTGGGGGGAAGTTTACGGGGCCTGGGTTATTAGCAGTACTGCCAATAACTGCTCACTTTTACGCTTTACTGCAAATGTCGAGCAAGATTTAGACTACAGTCTAGAGCGAGTTTTGTCTACTAGCGTTTTTGTGCCCTCTAAAATCTTTGCATTCATCAACCGGAACCCACCCCGCAATACCTCCGTCTACCTTCATAATTTGAGCGATATGCCTCACCAATCACCCCTGAGACCGCTCAGATCCGACGACCCTCCGACACATCTCACCCCCTTCACCCACCCTCAACCACTTCACTCTCACCCATCCGTAGCTCAATCTCACCCGCACCCACCCGTTGCTCACTCAGCCACCCGACTCGCCCTCGCTCAAGCCGACCCGCCGCCCAAAGCAGGGAAAATGTTCATAAATTCATGATTCCCAACAAATTTCCTACTCTCGATGTGGTTTTAGGCGCTACCGCTCTGATAATCGAGTTTTAGGCGCCCAAGAGGTCTGGAGGCTTGAGCGTAGCCAAGGGTCATGGCTTAATCTTCTAGAGGGATCCGCCTGCGCATCGCTGCTCTAACTTTTTGAACAATCAGATCAGGCTCCCAAAGAACCTGCTCATAATGAAAACGAAGCACCCTCCACCCAGCGTCACGAACCCGTTCGAGCCGCAAGAGATCTTTTATATACTGCTGTCGCTCGGTGCGGTGCTGTTCACCGTCATACTCTAAAATTAACTTTAACTCGCGACAAACAAGATCGAACCTGCCGATAAAACCCCTCCGGTCATGCACTTCAACTTGCAATTCAAACAGATCAGACAACCCATGTTTTGCAAGAATTAACCGCAGCAGTGTCTCCATGCGCGATTCTGCACCAACCCGACTCAAGCCAATAGCCTCCCTAGCTCTGCGTACACCCCGCGTCGAAGTTGACACACAATATTGTTGCAATGCTTGCGGTTCAACGAGAGCTCCTGAATCTCCATAGCTGGGGCAAACTAGGTGATCAATCGCAACCACCAACTCTTTAAGCGGCAGAAACAAAGCGCTTTGCAATAGAGCAGTATGCGGAGCAACGACGGGGAGCCCATTAAAAACACCGACTTCAACAAACTGCGTCTTATATCTATGCCCCACAACTCCTTTGCAACTTGGAGCCCAGCTAGTGCTAGGCACAGACACATGCAGATCACTAGATGAAAATATTGGGCAACCATAAATCATTAAAGCTGTGGTGTGACTAAAGATATGGTTGTCTTTCATTCTGGGCAGGTAGTTTTGCGCATCCCGGAGGGTTCTCTCTGCCGGTTTCAAACTTTGAGAGGACTCATCACGATGTACTCTCACTCCGGGAAAAGGACTTATGTACTTTTTGCCGCGCATCGTTCCTTCTGTAAGCCCCATAGCTTTACCTTCGCGAACACTAAAAGCGCGAACACTAAAAGATGAAAAATTGCTTCCCATGCTTTAAAGAAACTAATTCTGCATCATACCCAGATGGAGTTTTACACAGAGGAATACTGCAACCAGAGCAACTGCCGATCACGATACGGAGAATCAGTGACTTTCCGACAGGGATCCCGCGTAAGAACCATAGATTGCGGTAAAAACCAGGGATCCCTCGTAAAACACCAGCTACCGGCGCTTGCACTCGGTAATGCCACGCGTGGTGAGTCGAGAGCAGGACGAGCGTGTCAAGAGCAGGGCGAGCGTCAAGAGCGGGGTGAGTGGTCGAAACGTTCCGGGCACCACCCAAAGCAGGAAAAACGTACAAACTCTCCGAGAGGCCCACCGCGACCTCGCCGAAAGCAGGAAAAACGCATCCAAAAATGCGTTTTTGAGCGTTTTTCCTGCGCTCAACGTAAAACTTGCACTCGAAGCTGAAGTTTCAGCACACTGCCGCGCTCCAGCGCACAGAAGTACAGAAGCACAGATGCACTCCAGCACACAGACGCACTTCAGCGCACAGACCCACTCCAGCACAAACACCCCTGCTAGTTCCCTCATGAAAGCTTCCGCGAACACCCTCACAAACGGCACCGCCAACGACTCCACAAACACCCCAGGTTAACGCCAGCTACAATAGAAGCCATGGCAATTCTTCGTCTCGCTTCTGTAAATGTCAATGGTATTAGAGCCGCCTACCGCAAAGGAATGGGAGACTGGCTCGCAACGCGCAACGTAGATGTGCTCGCTTTGCAAGAGGTCCGCGCCGATGATGAGCATGTGCATGAACTATTGGGTGATGATTGGCACATCTTGCATGATAAAAGTGACACCAAAGGTCGCGCCGGAGTCGCACTAGCCAGCCGCACACCGCTGATCGACACGCGCACCCGCATAGGTGGCGAAGACGCTCAATCAAGCGGGCGTTGGGTTGAAGCAACGGTTGAAATTGATGGCACCCCGGTGCGCATCGTCAGCTGCTACATGCACTCAGGCGAAGTCGACACGCCTCGGCAAGAAGCTAAGTGGGCGATGCTCGACGCTATGGGAGACCGTATGCGAGAGCTCGCCGAACCAAGCAAAGCCGGCACTGAGCTGGTAGCTATCGTGGGCGACTTAAACGTTGGGCACCGCGAACTCGATATCAAGAATTGGAAGGGCAACCGCAAAAAAAGTGGCTTTCTACCCCGCGAACGAGCCTACTTCGATCGTTTCTTTGGACCTCGTGGCGAAACTGTCATAGGTGTCGATGAGTCTGAAGGCGAAGGTTTCGGTTGGATCGATGTTGGTCGCACCTTTCATGGCGAGGTTGAAGGTCCCTACTCTTGGTGGTCAAATCGTGGTAAAGCGTTTGATAATGACACGGGTTGGCGCATCGATTACCACGTTGTGACACCAGAACTCGCAACAAAAGTTGCCGACTATAAAATTGATAGAGCACCAAGCTACGATACGCGCTGGAGCGATCACGCCCCAGTTGTTGTTGACTACGAGATTTAAGGGAATCTGAGACAAACATGAGCAACAAGCCCGTCATCTTTTCTGGCATGCAGCCTTCGAGCGATTCACTGCACCTCGGCAACTACATTGGCGCGTTAACACAGTGGACCGACATGCAAGACAACTTCGATTCGTTTTTTTGTGTTGTTAACCTCCACGCTATTACTGTGCAACAAGACCCTAAAGAGCTTGCGGATCGCACCCGATCAACAGCAGCACAGTACATTGCGGCAGGCATCGACCCTTCAAAATCGACACTGTTCATACAGTCGCACGTGCCTGCTCACGCCGAGCTCGCGTGGGTTTTAAACACCCTTACCGGCTTTGGTGAAGCGAGCCGCATGACCCAATTCAAAGATAAGTCGCTTCGTTATGGTGCTGATTCATCATCGGTCGGTCTCTTTACCTACCCGATGCTGATGGCAGCTGACATTTTGCTCTACCAGGCTGATGAGGTGCCTGTCGGAGAAGATCAGCGGCAGCATGTGGAACTAACTCGTGATCTCGCACAGCGTTTCAACTCACGCTTTGGTGACACTTTCAAGGTGCCTAAGGCTCAAATTCAAAAAGAGACAGCCAAAATTTTTGATCTCCAAGACCCGACAGCAAAGATGTCAAAATCTGCTGAGACTGAGGCTGGCCTGCTCAAGGTTCTCGACGAGCCGAAGGCAAACCAGAAAAAGATCATGCGCGCGGTCACAGATAACGATGCCGAAATTCGTTTTGACCGTGAAAGCAAACCTGGAGTGTCTAACCTATTGACGATCCACTCTGTGCTTTCAGGGGAATCTTTAGAATCCTTAGAGAATGATTTTGAGGGTCGCGGTTACGGCGATTTGAAAAAAGCTGTTGCTGAACTGGTTATCGAAACCTTCAAACCCATCAAAGAACGCACTGACGAGTTGCTCGGAGACACGGCTGAACTGGATCGTTTACTCGCTGAGGCCGCTGACCGAGCTAGTACGGTTGCTGAACAAACACTAGCGAACGTTTACGATGCGATGGGTATTCTGCGCCGCTAACATCTGGCCCATTGAATTTGTTCCATGCGGCTTGTTCTAGGCAGCTTGTCACATGCAGCTTGCTCCATTCGGGCGACGCGGAGTACATACTTTAGGTGTCGTGTTTTTGATTGCTGAAGTTTGTACTCGATAACCCAGGCTAGAGAACCTAAATTTGTGACTTCAAACTTGGTAATTCCTGATTAGATGGCTCCTAACTCTGTGTCCACAAGCACCATTACATCAGAGTCGATGACCGCAAGATTGATGTCTACAAATATGATGTTCACAAGCTTAATCTCCACAAGCTCAATGACCTGAGCGTCGTTGTCTTGAGGCTCGTTGTCAGCAAGACCGATGCCTGCAAGACAGATGTCTGCAAGCTCGATGCCCTCCCGCTCGACAACCTCCCACTCTAAAGATTCCATGGAACCAGTAGCTTTTAGCGGATTGCTCCGGCGCCTGCGAGCATTAAGTCTGCCATCCGCTCACCAATCATGACGCTTGTTGCGGCGGGACCCCGTGAGGGCACAAAAGGCAAAATTGAGGTGTCAGCGATCCGCAAACCAGTAACACCATACACCCGGCCATACTGGTCAACTACTGCGCCGTGCTCTGGATCCGCCCCCATGCTGCAAGAACCGGCTGCGTGTATCGCGGTCGCGAGGTGAGCTTTCATCCACCTGTCTAATTTTTTGTCGTTATGCAAAGTAGCATCATCTATTTCGGTGAAACGTTTAAAAACCGGTTTGAACGCCTCAGACTTCAATATTTTGACGGTCGTGCGCACAGCTTCACGCATACGCCGCAGGTCTGATTCGTGCTCTAAATAGTTGTAGTCAATCTTTGGGTAGACGTTAGGGTCATTTGAAACAGTGGTGATATTGCCGCGAGACTCAGCCTGTTGCACCGCAACCACAAAACTTAAGTCTCTGCTGTGTCTAAGCTGCTGCAAAAATCTTGGTAGCGACACACCACGCAATGATTTCAAGCTTGCTATTGGTCGCTTTAAAACATCAATGAATGTTTTAAACGTTTTGCCACTCTCAAGACCCATAGCTACCGCCATCGGTCGTAGCATTGGCATGATCTCGAGGTCCCCATCATATTTGTTTTCTATTGAAGAAAAGTTCAGCACGTATTGAAAAATGTCACGCCGCACATTTAAATCGGGCTTTCGTTTCGGTGACCAGTTTAAAAACAATTCGGGGTGATCTGAGAAGTTTTTTCCCACACCGGGTAGGTCTACTAACAAGGGTATTCCAGCCGCCACGAGTTCCTTTTTAGGCCCCACACCTGAGAGCGCGAGAGTGTGCGGAGTTTTGATAGCACCGCAGGCAAGAACCACTTCGCGCGCTGTAATCGTCTGAACATCCCCGTCTTTTTTGACCTCGACACCGTTAACTTTTGTGCCGTTAAAAGTCGCTCTCTGCACAAAAGTATCAGCCATCAAAGTAAAGTTTTTTCGTTTCAGAGCGGGCAAAACATAAGCTATCCCGGTGTTTATTCGTGTTCCGTTTACCGCGTTCACCGGCACGGGCCCTACTCCGGGAGTCGACTCGCTATTTTTGTCTTCCTCCCATATAAAACCCAGCTCTTTGCAGACGTTTATAAAGGCCTTTGAATGTTCCGTCTGCTCTGCTTCTTCGGCCCTATATATAGGTATGGGGCCAGAGGCACCATGGCCGCGAGATTCACCGAATGTGAGATCTGTTTCGAGTTTTTTAAAAAAGGGTAACACTTTGTCAAATGACCATTCGGTGTTTCCCAACGCTGCATAAGTGTCAAAATCTTGTCTGCGACCCCAAATGAAATATGTGCCGTTAAGAGAAGTTGACCCACCCAAAATTTTGCCTCGAGCAACCGAATACGATAACTCGGGGGTGAGGTTGGCCACAAATGCCCAATTGTTTGGGTGGCCGGGCATTGCGCCTGTCATCATGCTCGCATCGAGCAGGTCTTTTGGAAACTCGGCTTCGCTTGTAGGACCCGGCCCAGCCTCGATTAAAAGCACTCGCAGATCAGGATTTTCGGCGAGCCGTGCGGCAAGGGGCGATCCTGCGGCACCAGCACCCACCACAATTACATCGTATTCGGGCTCTTCGTTCAATGCCATACTTTAGAGTCTAGAGAGTCTAGGCAAGCTCGATCAGTTCGAGGTACTCTTTCGACCAGTGGTCTTCCGTTCCGTCTGGCATGATCAGCACCCGCTCTGGGTTCAAAGCTTCAACAGCACCGGGGTCGTGCGAAACGAGCACAACAGCTCCGGTGAAACTTGCAAGGGCTGAAAGGATTTCTTCACGGCTCGCTGGGTCTAGGTTGTTTGTCGGTTCGTCTAGCAATAGAACGTTGGCGCTTGAAACCACCAACATTGCAAGAGCAAGACGTGTTTTTTCACCACCCGAGAGCACACCGGCGGGTTTTAAAACGTCGTCTCCGGAGAATAAAAATGAGCCTAGCACTTTGCGAGCTTCTGTTTCGACGAGGTGTTGCGAGACAGAGATCATGTTTTGTAGCACGCTTGCTTTAACATCAAGCGTTTCATGTTCCTGCGCATAATAACCTATTTTTAAGCCGTGCCCGCGGATGAGCTCACCAGTGTCTGGTTCGTCTACACCGGCTAGAATACGCAGCAGGGTCGTTTTACCGGCACCGTTTAATCCGAGCACAACCACTTTTGATCCGCGATCTATCGCAAGATCAACACCGGCAAATATTTCAAGCGACCCATAGGACTTTGATAGCCCTTCAGCCATGAGTGGGGTCTTGCCGCAGGGTGCAGGGTCTGGGAAGCGTAGTTTTGCCACCCGATCAACAGCACGCACTTCTTCTAAGCCAGACAGCATTCTTTCTGCTCTGGCGACCATCTGGTGCGCGGCGGCTGCTTTTGTTGCTTTAGCGCCAAACTTTGCGGCCTGATCTTTCAGGGTTTGAGCTTTCTTCTCGATATTGGCTCGTTCTTTGCGGCGGCGTTCTTCGTCGGCTGCCCGCTGCCTCTGGTAGAGCTTCCACCCCATGTTATAAACGTCAATTACTTGGCGGTTAGCGTCAAGATAAAACACGCGATTAACAGTTTCACCAACGAGGTCGATATCGTGACTGATCACGATCAACCCGCCTTTATAACTCTTTAAGAAGTCTCGCAACCAGATGATTGAATCAGCGTCGAGGTGGTTTGTAGGCTCATCGAGCACCATCGTTTCGGCGTCAGAGAAGAGTATCCGAGCTAGTTCGATTCGGCGACGCTGCCCGCCTGAGAGAGTTTTGAGTGGTTGATTTAGCACTCGCTCTGGTAGCCCAAGATTGTTTGCAATTGCCGCGGCTTCTGCTTCTGCAGCATACCCACCCAGCGATTGAAACCGGTCTGTTAAGTTGCCAAAGCGTTTCATCGCCTTTTCTGCGATGGCTGGGTCTTCACTTGCCATATCTTCAGATGCTTTTGTGAGGTTGTTTGTGATTGTTCCGAGGCCTCTGGCGTCGAGTATTCGGTGCCGTGCAATCTGTTCTGGGTCACCTGTGCGTGGGTCTTGCGTTAAGAATCCCATTTCGCCATTCACAGTGACTGATCCCTCAGCCGGTTGTAGCTCACCCGAGATTGTGCGTGTGAGTGTTGTTTTACCGGCGCCGTTGCGACCAACTAAACCTACTTTATCTCCCGGGTTTACCCGAAAATTTACATCAGTCATGAGTCGGCGCGCGCCAACATCGATGGCGAGGTTTTCGACGGTAATCATTTCAGTGCTCCAGAGTGATAAATCGCGATGTTTAGTGCGATAGGCAACCTTACTAGCTTACGCGAAGGGTGATGCCTGAAGTTGTGCAGATGCTAGGTATGATTTAAGAATGACGACAAAGCGCCCCTTCAGCATCACCTTTATTGCTTTTTTGGTGTGGATCAACGGCTTACTTGGGGTGATTCTAGGCATGATGTTGCTCTTCTCTGAAGATTTCAAAGTAGCAGGAGTTGCTCCATCTGCGATTATTACGCTCATTACTGGCGTTGTGACTATTCTCGTAGCTATGGGATTGTTACACGCCAACCCGATGGCTCGTCTGATCATTACTGTGCTGCAGCTGGTATCGCTTGCTTCGGCTGGCGCCCACATGTTCTATAGTCAGTCGACCCTTGTCGCTGATGTTCTAACAATCGCGATTTCTGTAGTTGTGTTGCTGATGCTGTGGAGCCGCAAATCTAACGCATTTTTTGCTGGTCACTAAAGTTTGTTCCCGACACAAACTTTTTAGCTTACACAAAAGTTCCGCTGGGTTTAGCTAGAGCGGCAACACCCCGTAGTACTGCTTTTGCAACCACTCCACTTGTTGCCGGGTTTTCAGGTGATGGTTCGTTTACGATTTCAAAGTGGTAGGTGCCAGTTTCCCCACTTGCATTCACTTCATGTCTGGTGAGTTTTGCTTGCGGATCAGCCACAAGTTCCACCTGCGTCTCTTTCCAAAGTCCGGTAGCTGCAGCTAGTGCCACCGCAATGTTCAGTGATGCTGGGAAGAGTTTAATTGCTTCAGTCACGTTGCCTGAAAACACTGTTACTTCTTCACTTGTTTGGAGGAGTTTTTCTGTTTCTTCTTCACTCATCCAATTCTGCACGAGCGCTTTGGGGAGCTTGCGCGATGTTAATCGTGCTTCGTTGAGCCCGCCGTTAATTGTCGCGGCGCTTAAAATGTCTAACCCACCAATTGCTCCCGTTGAAAGGTAGGTATTGCCCGGACCATCTTCAAGTAGCACCCGACGCAAGTTTTCATCAGTGAGCTGGCCAAATGACACTGTGAGTAGGTTTTTCCCAGCTGCAACAACCTTTGGTCCGAGTGTTTTTAAAGCGTCGCCGCCCGCACACTCGACAATTAGATCGGCTCTGTCGAGTGCTTCCTCAAGTGTCAGCTCAGTGTAAACACCCTGCGTAGATCCAGCTCTGCGCACAACAACACCCACTAGTTCTGCCTGCGCAATTTCAGATATTCCCTCCAATACAGGCTTACCTATTGCACCAAACCCGAGCACCGCTACTTTAAGTTTTACATTTTGTGTCATGCATTTAAGCCTACTTGCCTCTAGTTTTTAAGATCAGTCTAGGGCTCTTCGGGGTGTTTTCTCGCCCACTTAATAGGTAGGTCTGGACCATCCCAAACCTGCAAAACACCCCATGCAACGGCTGTTAACGGTACTGCAAGCACGGCCCCCAGCACCCCTGCGAGAAGAGTTCCAACTGATAGAGCCACCAAAATA
>DATJCC010000037.1:0-23550 GCA_035514995.1 Microbacteriaceae bacterium | reverse complement strand
GCCTAATACGGCGCCCTCTTCATCTACTATGTTTCCAGGTGTTTGATCTATGTGGTCTGCAAGCCAACCGCGTGTGTCACCATCTGGAATGAAGCAGATGTCATGACTATCTGGTTTCGATGCTATTTCAATACCGCGTCGTGCTGCTTCTTCACGAACAAGATCTTTAGAAGGGGTGTCTCCTAACGGAAAGTAGCAGTATCCTAACTGTTCTTTGTTCAGCACACCTAAAACGTAGGATTGGTCTTTTGCCCAGGCACTGGCTCTGTGTAATTCAGGACCGTATTCGCCGTAAACAACATTGGCATAGTGACCGGTGGCAACGGCTTCGAATCCAAGAGCAATAGCTTTATCTAAAAGCGCTTCAAATTTTATTTTTTCATTACAGCGTAAGCACGGGTTTGGGGTGCGCCCAGCCGCGTATTCTGCAATAAAATCATCGACAACATCTGCTTTAAATCGTTCGCTAAAATCCCAGACGTAGAAGGGTATCCCTAACTGCGCAGCCACCCGCCTAGCATCCATAGAGTCTTCGACGGTACAGCAGCCACGAGACCCGGTGCGCAGTGTACCTGGCATCCGGCTCAAGGCCAGGTGCACACCTACAACTTCATGACCGGCCTCAACGGCACGTGCTGCAGCCACGGCAGAGTCTACTCCACCGCTCATAGCTACTAAAACTTTCATTTGCAGTCACTTCCTACTCATGTGCTGATTGATGTAATACCTGCTTTTTGCGCGTCTTTTACGACTGTTTCAATGTTGTCTAGAAAATGATCGATCTCAGCTTCAGTGGTGTTGTGCCCTAGTGTCATCCGAAGTGATCCAATCGCTTCCTCTTCTGAGAGACCCATGCCCAAAAGCACGTGCGATATTTCTTGAACTCCGGCCTGACACGCGGAGCCTACAGAAACAGAAACCCCTTTGACATCTAAAAGAAATAGTAACGAATCTCCCTGACAGCCTGGGAAGGTAAAGTGTGCATTACCGGGGAGTCTGCTTCCTGCGACCGTATGGTCAGCCCCTCGGAGGACAGCTTCAGGAACTTTCTTTTTAACACCTTCGATTAGTTTGTCACGAAGAGACCGCATTTTAGAGTTCTGGCTATTCTCACCGTTAACCCGCTCAGCTGTAATCGCTAGCTTTAGGGCATTAGCGAAAGCTACTGCTCCGGCTACATCTTGTGAGCCTGCCCTGAAACGCTGCTGTGATCCGCCATGAAAAAGAGACTCACTTTTTGCAGAACGAGAAGCGATTAACGCACCCACACCAGTAGGCCCACCAATTTTGTGGGCTGAGAGGCTGAGCATTGTGGCACCACTGTCGTGAAAGTTGATTGGTACCTGACCGAGGGCCGCAACAGCATCGACGTGCACCGGCACACCCAGTGATTTCGCGGCAGAACAGATGCTTTCGATCTGTGAAATACTGCCAACTTCGTTATTAGCCCACATGCAAGTGATAAAAGCTACCCGATGTCCGCCGACTAGATTGATTGTTTTTTCTACAGCATCAGCAGTTAGCGTTCCTTCTGCTGTAACGGGAAGCCACACAAGTTCGGCTCCCTGTCGCTGCGCCAGCCATTCAGCTGCTTCAAGGGTCGCATGGTGTTCAATCGTTGGAAGAAGTATTACGTTTCTTTGAGCATCAGCAGACACCGCTGACCAAAACATGCCTTTTAGAGCAATATTGATTGACTCAGTACCACCAGATGTAAAAGTCACCTCAGCTGTATCGCTTCCAAGCATATTCGCCACATCAAAACGTGCTTGCTCTAAGAGACTGCTAGCTTCTTGGCCGTGCCAGTGCGTTGAAGCGGGGTTGCCAACCATTTGTAAAGCTTGCACATATGAAGCCAGCACATCTTCAGTCATTGGTGAAGTAGCGGCATGGTCGAGATAGCTACGTTTCATCTTGGGCAATAACTGTTAACAAACATATTAAAATAGCAGGTTGGCAAGTCTCACTCTTGCAGCGCTCACTCGCGGATCAGCATGACCTACAACTTCAAAAAGTTCTAGTAAACGCTCCCTAAGTTTCGTTTTATCATCTGGGCTCGCTGCAGCGAAAAGATCTAAAATGCGCAAAAAAGCGTCTTCAACGTGCCCACCTGAAACATCAAGATCAGCCACGAGTAGCTGAGCTTCTAAATCACTTGGGTTTGCGGCAGCGGCTTCACGCACAGAGCCTGCGTCTGCCCCAGTCAGTCTGTCTAGAAGTTTTGCTCGTGAAAGTTGCGCAACAGCAATGTCATCTTTTGGATTATTTGTAATGACACGCTCATATTCAACTACCGCAGTTTTGTAGTCACCCTTCTCCAATGCGTCTAAAGCATTTTCATGTAAAGGGTTTATTTGCTCCTCTGCGGGTTGCTCTGGTGCACTATCTTGGTCAGGCGCTTGTGCTATTCCCGTTACACCGTTTTGTTTTGCAACCTCAATCAATTTTTCAAAGTATTCCCGAACCTGAGCCTCTGGAATTGCTCCCTGAAAAAGAGGAACGGCTTGTCCTTGCACCAAAGCGGCTACTGTTGGAATGGATTGAGCTTTAAATGCCTGTGCTAAACCGGGGTTGCTGTCAACATCTACCTTGGCGAGAATCACCTGTCCACCAAAAGATTTGGTCACAGTTTCTAGTATCGGACCAAGTGTTTTACACGGTTGGCACCATTCTGCCCACAAATCTACAACTATCGGCACAGTTTGCGAAAGAACCATAACCTGTTCGAAGGTGGCGTCCGTCACATCGAGCACGAGACTTGGCACATCAATAATCTGTTCGGTACCGCTATTTTGAACAGCATCTTGTCCCGCAGATTTTGCTGAAGCCGCTTGAATTACACCGCTTAAATCCATCCCGTTTGCATTCACTTAAATCTCCTAAATTTTACGCTTTGAAACTAGTTTCTATCGGCTCATCTTAACTAATCGATATCAATTGTTGCTTTGTCTCCGGTTGCTGAGACTAGTTCGCTAGAGGAGCCAAGAATAGTAATCTTTTTATCGGAATCTTTTCCGGGCACATACATCAACACCTGGTGTTTCCAATTTCTGGTAACGCTCGCAAACGATCCATCGAGCCCTAGAGCACGTTCCACTTTTGACAGTTTCACGATACTACGCTCATTCTTTACTTTCATTTCATGGTTATCGTTAATTGTCGCTGCAACTAAAGCCCCGCTCTGCCCTGTAGAAAGAGTCACTACCGACTCTTCTTCAACAGACACCGTAGCTGAACACTCTAAATCTTCAACACACTGAGTTTCTGCCCAAGCTCCACCCATTTTTTCGATCAGGCTTTCTGCGTCAAACTCAAAAAATCCAGCCTCTTCAGCTTCTACACCGCTTTGCATAACAGTAGCCAAACTTTCGGCCGCTTCAAATGGTGTCAACTGCAGAGTTTGAATATCGTCTGCAAGAACAGCTGTGCCCTCTGAAAGAGGGGCCGCTTCTGGCATCTCAATCCCACCACGCAGCTCGACAATGCGGTTGATCTTATAATTTTCGTGAGGGCTTTCTTGTTTTATAATGAGCGCTAGCGAGGGTGTCAAATCTTCAGGCTCATTATCGGCTGTTTCTGGAGCTTCAGTTCCCTCAGCATCAGCTAGCTGATCTTCATCTTCGTTCGAGTCCTGTTCAGGCTCATCAGACTGTTCTGCATCAATGTCGATATCGCCAATTGAACTCAACGTAACAAAAAGAGTGCGCGGCCACTTTTCAGTGCTCTGCACAAGATCATAACCCAAGCGTTCACTAGTCAAAAAAGGTAGCGCGCGCCAGTCAGATTCCTCTTTCCGAATCTTATAGTTAGCTTCTCGCTGTTGCAGTGCTGCGCCCTCTAAACGAAGCTGTAGTTCAGAAGGGTCTAGTTCAAGATCTGCCTCTATCACCAGAGACACTATCCGATCAATAATGTTGTCTAATTGCGCATCACTCACGGGCACAACCGCAACCGGAGCTTCTACCTCTTCTGAGGTCGAAGGTTGCGATACCTCTTCAAGCTGTTGTGGCCAATAACTTGAGACACAGGAGCTTAAGGTGAGTGCACCTGCGGCAGCTAAGGCTACTGTAAAACCTGCCTTAGTACCTTTACGTGGTTTAGTTTTGTCGCTACTTAAAGTTTGTTTGACTCTCACTTTTTTGTTTCTTAAACCTTGGAACGGACCGCGTCTACCTCTACGTGGTCCGATGCCTCTGCGATCGTGATCAATAGCCAATAAATACAAGACGGCTCCAAGCACCGCAAAAGTGCCCCCTGCCAGTAATAGTGGACCAGCAAGTGGCGTCTCACGTGGCTGCGCCCACATCAATTTGACTTCAGAAGGCAACGTCTGTTCGTCAACGCCAGCTGTAACTATTACAGCTTGAGAGCTTTCGAGTGCGATTGAGACCGTCAATGAGGTGTCGCCCGTATGTTCGCTCAGCCACAGGTCACTACCTCTCGGGTCGAAGAACACCGCCTCTCCAGCTGCCTCTTCAGAAGCAACCGATGTATCTGTGGTTTCCGAATCTTCCTGATCCTCCTGGTCTTCCGAATCTTCAAAAGCGCTTGCAGTTTCGGCAGCTCCAGCTGTTTTGATGAAAGTTATGGCTCCTTCAGCATCTGCTTCAGCAGTCAAATGGTCTAAGGGTTCTAACCAACCAGCAACATCACGCTGTTCAGCGTAAGCAACAAATAGATCTTCTCCGGTTAAAACTACAGAAGGGTTCCCAGTTTGTGCGCTAAATACGCTGGCTGGAAGCACAAGAAAACGCTCCGATATAGATGAGGTTTCTAGCACCTCTTCTATTACCTTCGGGCCAGCTAAAAAGGTTCTTTGTCCCACACCTAAAACGAGTAGCACTACTGCTACAAGAAGAGAAACAATAGCGAAAAAATATCGCACTAGACTCCTTTACAATTTAGGTTTGCTAAAAATGAAAATACATTCAGAACAAATTCATTATGCTATCCAGCCCAATTCTACTGATTTCTCTATAATGGTTGTCTGTAAGGATTATTCAATTCAGGCTATTTTACGCTTGTTCGGATAAACAACACCCAACGATAGAGTTGACAGTAGTCTAAAGGAATGACGTTGAGCGAATTACAACCAGATTTTACGCAGGCCTTTCGTGGGTACAAAAAAGAAGAAGTTGACCACGTATTAAATGAGTTAAATCTCACAGTCGACACTTTAAAACGCGATAATTCTTCACTGACTGAAAATCTTAGTGCACACTCCGCAACCATCGAAGGTCTAAAAGCCCATATTGAAGATTTGCAAACCCAAATCTCCGAGCTTGGGGAAAGTGGTTACACCGGGCTAGGTTTACGGGTCGAGAAAAGTTTGCAGATAGCCGAAGACCACGCTCAACGCTTAATTACAGAAGCTGACGCTGATGCAGAGAAGCTACGTCGCCAAACTGAGACCGAGACTCTTCGTTTGCTAACAGATTCTCAAGAACAAGCCGACAAGATTCTCTTTAATGCAAATGCCGAATCAGAGCGTCTCTTAACTCAGACGAATGCAACGGTAGCAAAAAAATTAGCAGATGCTGAAGAGACCAGCGAAACACTTATCACTGAAGCACAAGCCCGTAGCAAGCACATAACTGAAACTACAGAGACTCAATATAAAGCGATGCTCAGCCGTGCAGAGCGCGAAGCTGAGCAGATCACTACTGATGCAAAAGTAATAGCTCAAACAAAACTCACTGAGGCGTTGCAGGAAGCAGATGAACTCCGACAAGAAACTGAAATAGCGCGCGCAAACTTTGAAACAGAGCAAACAAAAAACATTCGTGAATTCGAACTCGAAAAATCACGCTTGTTTCATGATTTAAAAAGCCGTGAGATTCAAGCCACTGAAGAGCACGAAGAAAAAATATCTGTTCTTGAACGAAACTTTGCGACGCGTCAAGCAGATCTGGACACTGCATACGAGGCGCGGTCACACGCTCTCAACGCTCAGATGGAAAACTTGCGCGAAGAAATCGCACACGAGCGGAAACACCATGATTCTTTAATTGCTGAGCAACTGCGCGCTCATAAAGAACGTCTCGCTACCGAATCTGCTGCATGGGATGAAGAACTATCTAACAAAAAACTGCAACTCGCCAAACAATTCGAGCATGATTTATTAAATCACTACGAAAGTATCGAGACTGAAAATCAAGCAGCAGCACTCAAAAGAGAAAAGTTAGCAAAAGATCTACAAAATACGGTTGAGCTCGCTCAAACCTCTCTAGCGAATAAAATAGCTAAAGACACTGAAAACCATCAACTACAAATGCAAAAGGAACTGGATCAAAACCGTTCCATTATTCAGCAAGAATATGATGAGCATCGAAATCGCATTGACAGAGAGCGCGAAGAACATGAAAATATTATTCAACAGGAACGCGATCTGCATGAAAGTGATATTCAAAGAGAGCTTTTAGAACATTCAGACAAGCTTTTAACTGAAGCTTCTGCCTCGAAAGAACAAATTGCTTTAGAAGTTTCGCAGCATCTAAGCACTTTAGAACAAGAAAAGGTTAGCCATGACAGTGAGTTATCTTTGGAGCGAAGAAGAGTCACACAAGAGTTAGAAGATATGCGAGAGTTGCAGCTTAAAGACATCGACAACGAACGCGAAAAGTTGTTGAAACAACTGGAACAGGAGCATGCAGATAAAGAGGCTGCGCTGGAGTTAAAGCGCATTCAACTATCAGAAAAAATTGAGCTTGAAAGAATTCAACTTGAGAAGGCCCTAGCTTCATCGCATGAACAGCATTCAAATAAACTCATGCAAGAGTATGAGTTTCAACGTACAGAGGCCGAAAAGCTGGCTGCTGATATTGTCCGCACAGCGACTGCCGAGGCAAATTTGATTAGAGAAAATGCTGAACGCGAGGTTGCAGAACAAAAGTACTCTGAAACATCTTCGCTTTCTGTTTTAAGGGATAAGGCAGAAGAGCATGATCGGACTATTCGAGCAACGGTCGCTGAGATGCAACTGCAGCACGATCTAATCGTCGCCCACGACAGATCTAAGCTGGAACAGGAACTTAAAAACAGATTTGATGATATCAGCGAAGCCACTGAGTCCCTGCTGGAACAAGCACGAGAGCAGCTTGATGAACTCAACCAGGCTATAGAAGAAAAACGCGCCACCGTTGAATATTTGAAGGAAGAAGCTGAAATAGTCGCTGAACAAATTGAGTTGGATGCTCGCGACAGAGCTACTGAGATTCTTTCTGAAGCAGAACAGCGCGCATTCGTAACGTATCAGCAAGCCTCTGAGCGAGCTACAAAAGCTCTGGCTGATGCTGAGGATAGGATGAATCAACTGAAAGTTGAAAGAGTTGCTGTGGCCAGATATTTTGAAAGCCTCGGAGACGTGATCGGAAATGCTAAACAGATTTCAAAAAATGCTGAAGGTGCTCTAGAAACAAATCTTGACTAGCTCTTCATCCACAATGAATTTAAATTTTCTCTCCCTTTAGCAGGTACATCGCTTTATCTGCTCGAGAGACTACTTGTTGAAAGCTTTCATATCCATCGTGCTCCACCACCCCAACACTCCATTTCAATGGTGAGTCGTCATAGATACTCCTGAGCTTCTTTTTCGCCTCCTGTAACTCAATATATGGCATAAATATAACAAATTCATCTCCACCAGTTCGAGCAACTAAGTCATAAATAGTTAAGTTGCTTGCTATATGGAGAGCTGTCGACCTTAGTGCAACATCACCTTCTGCATGGCCCCACGTGTCATTAACCTTCTTGAAGTTTATGCAGTCTAAAACGGCAACGCTCAATGGATAATTGCCTCGTACAGATCTTTGAAGCTCTGCTTTTCCATACTCTTCTAGACCATAACGATTTAAGACTGTAGTGAGTTCATCATGATGAGCATGCAATCGTGATCGAGAGTATAGATAAGAGCCAACTTCAAATAAAAATAGTTGGGTGACTAGAGCATATAAAATCGAAGCTATTAATATAGATTTTAACTCTTGAGTAGCAACAGGCCAATATTTAAATAAAAGCGCACTGCTGATTAAAATAATGGCACTAACCAATAGACCCCTAGCTACCCTGTCACCTAGGAACACTCCTAGATATATGGCGAGCAAAGAGGTGGCAAAAAGCAAACTTATTGCTTCATAAAAAGAACCAGAAATCAGTGTTAACGTCAAATATATTAAAAGCAATACAGACGCTATAACCAGAGCCCCCCAAAGGGGATATCTGCGCCCGAGCAACAAGGGCACAGTTGTGCATACCGCCGATAACAAAACCACTATCGAAACCACAACAGGAATATGAATTGGTGACGAAGGAATCTCTTGAAACAATAACGCACCAAGCATAGAAAAAAGAACCACTGAAGACAGCGCAGCACTCATAACTGAAAAATCAGACTGACTTCTGTACCACGACCTCAACCAATTTTCATTTTGTTCTTTTTTGCTTGTTACAAGCTCTCGACCGGCATTTTTAAACCCTGCACCAACCGTTTTCTTTATATTTTTATGATGATATAAATTTTGATCAGCCCTTTCAAGAAGCTGCTCTATACCATCACCGTCTACCAATTGTGCTAAGCCCCAAGTCCATTCAAATTGGGGTATTTTTTTAAACCTATCGAGCACAACCGTGGCTTGTTCCCTAGTCGTTTTTGGAAAAACAATTAAAAACTCGTCGCCTCCACGACGTCCAATTTTATCGTAGGGTCTTAAGTTTTTAAGCCATTCCTCTACCGTTGACACTAGAACAAAATCGCCAAAAGAATGCCCTTTTGTATCGTTAAGTTTTTTAAAAGAATCAAAATCGATTGCAGCGACCGTTAAAGGTTCGCCATGCTTAAAAGCTCGAGAAATATCAATTTTAAGAGCTCTTCTTATACCTTTACGGTTCAGTACTCCGGTTAATTGGTCGGTCATAGCCTTGCGTTGTAACTGCCATCTTAAAAAAGCACCCATAAAAAATGCGAATGCGGTGAACAATATTGCAAAGAAGATCACCGATGCGGGCACTCCCCCGGGCACAGCAATTATGGGGCTATAAAAAACTGCGAGAACGAGAACGCTGACTGTTAAAAGGAACATTAGTCTTGAAGGCAAAGGTCTCCAAAACCAGCCAAGATATAACCCTGACACAGGCATAATTTGCAGAGCAGTGTTTACAGAAACAGGATCTTTGGAGAACGCAAAATGGTAGGCCACAACAGACATGACCGAAAAGTAACCGACCAAGCCCAGCCAGCGCGGAAACCTCCTGTTTAGAAATACCGGAAAAAATATCCAGAAGATGGAGGCTAGCAGGAGGGTAGCTGTAAATGATAAACGATATGTACTATTGATAATCGCTTCCCAATTAAGAATTGTTTCAATTAGGAGTAGCAAAGATAAAACAATTGCGATTAGAGAAGTCACTATCCAAAAAACATTGCGTTCAGTATCAACCCCAAATTTTAAGCTCGGATGTTTATGAAGTAGAGTCTTTCTACCAACATTGAACTGATCTGTCATTCGCCCCCACTAAAACAATCCTGACAACACTGATATCGGATAGAAATATTGTTACGAGAATTACACAGCATGTCCGCTATCTTTTTGACAAGCATACTGTTTACAGCTGACATCCAATAGTTTAAAACTCGATCTGAGAGAATATTGTTATGACTTTAGTAGCGGCAGCAGATGGATCAGCACTCGGCAATCCTGGTCCGGCAGGGTGGGCTTGGTACATTAACGACAACCAGTGGCGTAGCGGAGGGTGGAAACGCGCCACCAACAATCAAGGGGAGCTTATGGCAGTCCTGTCGCTTCTCCAAGAAACAAGAAGTGTCAAGCACCTCCCACTAACAATTTTGTGTGACTCACAGTACGTTATTAATGCTGTGACTGTGTGGATAAAAAATTGGAAAAAAAATAACTGGCGAAAAGCGAACGGTAAGCCGGTGCTGAACGCTGATCTAATACGTTTAATCGACCAAGAGCTACAAGGAAGAGAAATAACTTTTGAGTGGGTCAAAGGTCACTCAGGTCATTTTCTTAATGAGAAAGTTGATTCCTTGGCTAAAGACGCAGCTTCAGCTTTCGCTACCGGGAAAGCTCCAGTGACTGGACCTGGATTTAACGAAAAATCTTTAACAGAAAAAATTGATCTTAATACTGAACCGCAGTCAGCTACTCTATTTTAGCAACGTTGGTACATCTACCTGAGCCGCCAACAGTGGGTGTGCCAATGCCTTCGATCATCTATAGAAAATTCATCACCAAAAAAATGATCAGCTTGCCACGCAACAATGTGGGCTTGCCCCTCCAATATGTCGTTGGGACAACCGGGACACTTATATATTTTTTGTGACGCTGAACTCTTTATATCCCTCACAAACCACTCTGAACCTCTTTTAAACTCACGCCTCGGGATGTTTAAGCTTCTAATTGGAGTATGTGCTTGCTTGTCTCTTGAGTTTCGCTTATTTCTTCTCGCCATTTCTCACCACCAAGAGTTTTGCACCCAAAAATTATATGCTGCTTCCCAACTGCCATATCTTGATTTTGCGTATCCATTAGCCCAAGTTAGGTTACTTACGGGGTCATAACCACCGCCTGGAACTTTACTACAGGGGTGAGCTTGGATTACGCCACAAGCACCAGAACTAGGGTTCGTGGCATTTGGGTTCCACCCACTCTCCCTCGTAGCAATATAGTCTACGTATCCCCAGTCTCCTGGGGCTATTCCAGCGGCAGTCATCCAGGCCTCAGGCGAACCTCCCCCTGCATACGTTGGCGGAGCTACTGGTGTTTGTGGTGCGTGTGTTTGTGTTTGTTCCTGCTGTATTACTGGTTCTGGTTCTGGCTCAGGTTCGGGCTCAGGTTCAGGCTCTGGAATGTACTCGACCTCTAAGGTCTCTAAAAACATCTCAGCCTCTTCAGCTGCGGCTGCAATAATCTCCTGCGAGGGCATCTCGCCAGGTTTAAATCGCATTGCATAATCTACAGATTGATTGTTTGCTGTCAATGGAGCAACAACTAATACCCCAAATAATATTGCTACGCTCGCAATAGATAATAAATAACGAATCATACTATTCATCCGGGTTACCTTTTAACCGACAGAAGATATTCGACGACTCCGTCTAAAAATGCATCTACTTGCGCTTCATCATATCCACCTCTTTGTGGATGAAAGCGCACCTGCCTTATCTGAGTCACGTTAATTAGCTCTGCTCTATTTATTACACTCATAATCTGGTCGAGAGCAGCATCCACCTGCGATATTCTGTACCCGTGCGCCAAAAAAGATCTTTTTTTGAAACGAGCAGTGCGTGGTTTTTTTAACCGTCCTAATAATTCGACCAATAGCTGATTAACGGAAGCATCCCAACTCTCTCTGCCTTGGGTTTCAATAATTAGATTACGCTCCCTCTCAAAGAAAAGATCTTCAAGTCTGTCTAGAGCTGCATCTACATATCTTGGGTCGTAACCTTTGTTTTTTAAAACAAATGACTTCTCACGCAATTGTTTTGATGTGATCTTAGAATTGTGGTTAGAAGTCGGTTCATAAAAAACTGTTTTAACCTCTTCAAGGTAGTTTTCTACTTGTCGCCGATCGTATCCGCGTTTTCCTTTTTTAGCTAAAGGGAATATGTCCACCGCTTCGCGTTTGTTTTTTAAATTGGTCATAACTATAAGACCCCGATAAAAAATGCAGTTGCATAGACTGGTACCGTTGAAGGCAAAATTGAGTCTAAGCGGTCTAAAAAGCCACCGTGTCCTGGTATCCAAGAACTCATATCTTTGATTCCAAGGTTGCGCTTTATCAATGATTCAGTAAGATCTCCGAGAGTTGCCGTAATTAAGACAGCAGCTCCCATCAACAGCCCGACCCACCATGATTGATGGAGAACGAACACTGTCAATAGAATCGATACAGTTATTCCTATGACTGCAGCCCCTGCGAATCCTTCCCAGGTTTTATTTGGACTTATTCGTGGAGTCATTTTATGTTTACCAAGGGTAACCCCAGCCGCGTATGCGCCTGTATCTACACTTACAACAATCGTTACGAGGCTAAATACCCAAAACTGGCCCCTCTCAGCGGTCACGAGCAAAATCGGTAACGATCCTAAAAAAGCTATATAAACAAGTGTAAAAAGACCTGAAAAAACATCTCTGGTTAATGTTTTTGCTGATACTTCCCAGCGTGGAACTAAACCCTCAACAAGACGCCAAACTGTCAATAGAAGCAAACCAAAAACCAGACCGGCAAGGCTCCCCATAGCACCAAAGAAGTATGCACCAGCCAGTATCAATATACTGCTTACAGTAACGCCAATCACGGGGACTCTACGGCCTGAATTTTTATATGCAGTTGAAAGTTCGATAGAAGATACTAGCAAAAAAAGTGCAACAAAAATAGCAAAAATTGGCTTAGATAAAAATAGTGTGAGTAGGAATGCAGCAGCGAGTAATATTCCCATGCCTAGCGCAAAAAATAGATTACGGCCAGCTTTCTTAGCTATTTTTGCGTTGGCTTCTTCAAACTGAGCCCTGGTGGAATCAATGTGAGCCCTAGTCGCTTTAATACCCTGCCGTATCTCATCACGATAGTCATCTGCCATACAGATCAGACTTCCAGAAGTTCTGTTTCCTTGCGCCCTAAAGCCTCATCAACGAGATCGATAAACCTTTTAGTTATAGCTTCCAATTCTTTTTCTGCACGATTAAGATCATCCTCACCGATTTCAGATTTGAGTGCATCAAGATCATCTTTGGCTTTTCTGCGCAACCCTCGAATCGACACTTTTGAGTCTTCAGCCTTGCCTTTTACTATCTTCACGTATTCACGCCGGCGTTCTGCTGTCAATTCGGGCAGAGTTACTCTAACGACGTTTCCATCATTTGTGGGGTTAGCGCCAAGATTGGGCATGTCTCTAATTGACTGTTCAATGTCTCTTAAAGCTCCCTTATCGTATGGGGTAATTAGAAGACTACGAGCATCTAAGTTAGACACAGAGGCAAGTTGTGGTAGCGGTGTGGGCGTACCGTAATAATCGACTAATAAATCTTGTAAGAGTGAGGGGTTTGCCCTGCCTGTTCTTACTGTCGCGAAATTTTCTTTAGCCGATTCAAACGCTTTGTCCATTTTTTCTTGGACTTCAGCAAGGACTTCATCAATCACGGATTACTCCTTATTTATTGTGCACTCTTATTGACAAGTGTATCTGGTCGAAGCTTTAAGGGTGAACCAGAGTCCCTAACTTTTCGCCGCGGATTGCGGCAGTGACGTTACCTTCAGGCTCCATCCCAAAGACACGCATTGGGATCCCGTTATCCATGCATAGGCTGAACGCTGTTGAATCAACAACTTTAAGACCTTTAAGCAGAGCATCAGAATAGCTAACTTCTTCCAGTTTCACTGCGGATGGATCTACGTGCGGATCTGCAGTATAAACTCCATCAACACCATTTTTAGCTACCAACACCTCATCTGCATGAATTTCTAAAGCACGCTGCGCAGCAACAGTATCTGTTGAAAAATATGGTAGACCGGCACCAGCTCCAAAAATCACCACTCGCCCCTTCTCCATATGTCTGATCGCTCGCAGTGGAATGTATGTCTCCGCTACCTGCGTCATAGTGATAGCTGATTGAACCCGAGATGAAACTCCAGCTTGTTCAAGGAAGTCTTGTAACGCTAACGCATTCATCACTGTTCCCAGCATTCCCATGTAGTCAGCGCGAGCCCTATCCATGCCACGCTGAGACAGCTCTGCGCCACGGAAGAAGTTTCCGCCACCAACCACAATAGCTACTTCAGCATCTTCTAAGGCTCTTGCTATTTCTTTAGCAATTTGGCTAACGACATCAGGATTCACACCGAGGGTGCCTCCGCCAAAGGCTTCTCCTGACAACTTTAAAAGTATGCGTCTTTTTGAAGATTTCGAGTTTGTCATTGTTCTCCTGTGTTTTTGCAATGCTTCCAGATTACATGTGAGTACTAAAAAGGGGCCCGAACAAATACATGTTCGGACCCCTTTAGTTTCAACTTATGCGCCTACTTTGAAGCGGTCAAAGCTCTTAATAACGAGCCCTGCGTTCTCTGCAACCTTGCCAACAGTAATCTTGTTGTCGCGGGCATAGTCTTGCTCAAGAAGTGCAACGTTTTTGTAAAATCCAGTAAGACGACCCTCAATAATCTTTGGAAGTGCTACTTCTGGTTTGCCCTCATTCTTAGCAATTTCTGTAACGAGGTCACGTTCTTTGTTCACTTCAGCCTCTGGAACATCGTCACGGCTCACATAGAGAGGGTCAGCGAAAGAAATGTGCTGTGCGATAGCACGTGCTGTCTCTTCGTCATCACCTGTGTAAGATACGATCACGCCAACCTGTGGTGGAAGATCCTTAGAGGTTTTATGTAGGTAGACAGCAAATTTTTCACCGTCTAGTCGTGTAACACGGCGAAGTTCGAGCTTTTCACCGATAATCGCAGACTCATCTACGATTGCCTCTGAGACTGTTTTGTCTCCCAGCGATGCGGCTAGAGCCTCATCAAGGTCTGACGCATTTGAGTCTGAAACAGCTTCGAGTACACTCTCACCGAGTGCAATAAACTTCTCGTTTTTAGCTACAAAATCAGTCTCACATGCTAAATCGATCATTGTCACGGAGCTCGAAGTTTCTTTTACAGCTATCAATCCTTCGCTTGCAGAACGGCCTTCGCGTTTTGCAACGCCTTTTAGCCCTTTCAAACGAAGAATCTCAATCGCTTTTTCAATGTCACCTTCGGCTTCGACTAAAGCATTCTTGCTGTCAGTCACGCCAGCGCCAAGGCGCTCACGAAGCTCTTTGATAGCAGCCATACTTACGCCACTCATTGATTACTCCTTAAAGTATTAAAATAAATAAAAATATGAACTGTGGATACTTAAGCTTTAGCTTCCTCAGTTTTGACTTCCGCGGATTGAACTGTCTCTGCTACAGGTTCTTCTACTTTGGCTTCATCGGTTTTTGACTCATCAGAAGCAGTCTCTTCAGAAGCAGTCTCTTCAGACTTAGCCGCATCGGCGTCGGTAGTAAGTAGCTCAACTTCCCACTCAGCAAGTGGTTCTGGCTCTTCGCCTTCGCCAGGCTTCTGATGACGCTCGATAAGGCCTTCAGCTACAGCATCGCCTATTATTCTGGTTAAAAGAGCGACCGAACGGATGGAGTCATCGTTTCCTGGAATAGGGTATGTAACTTCGTCTGGGTCACAGTTCGTGTCGAGGATTCCGATAACTGGTATGCCTAGTTTTTGAGCCTCGTCGATTGCTAAGTGTTCTTTTTTGGTATCAACAACCCACAAAGCAGATGGAGTTTTTGTCATGTGACGAATACCACCAAGAGATTTCTGCAGTTTGTCCAACTCACGTTTTTTGAGTAGAAGCTCTTTCTTAGTGAATCCTGTTGTGCCACCTTCATAATCAAGCTCTTCAAGCTCTTTCATTCTTGCGAGACGACCAGTAACTGTCTGGAAGTTGGTGAGCAGACCGCCAAGCCAACGCTGATTAACATACGGCTGGTTGACTCTATCAGCCTGTTCAGCGACGGCTTCTTGAGCCTGTTTTTTTGTTCCAACAAAAAGAATAGTTCCACCGTTAGCTACGGTTTGTTTTACAAATTCGTAAGCTTTATCGATATAGCCGAGAGACTGCTGCAGGTCAATGATGTAAATGCCTGAACGTTCTGTAAAAATAAAACGCTTCATCTTTGGGTTCCAACGACGTGTCTGGTGCCCAAAGTGTACGCCACTGTCTAATAACTGGCGAATTGTTACAACGGCCATTGCCGTTCTCCTTTTCTGCGCGGTAAACACGCTTTTTGGTTAATATCAAGCTTTGCGAATGCAAGTTGATCCTGGTGCTCATAGCTTTGCCGCTACAGTAACCTGAAGACCATCGACAAAACAATGTTTTGAGCACGCGAAGTCACCTCATAGTTGAGGTGCTACATAGATAATAGCATTTATTTAGCTCGATTTTATTTTAAATCTTAAGGTTGACTTCAAGATTTAAGAAATATTCTCCGGGATTAAAAAATGGACTCTAGTAATTAGACAAATATTCTTGAGGTTGTTGGATAAATATTTCCCCGTTAAGAATTATGCTGAAGCAAAATCTAATGTGAACTGTTGTGGAATATAGGTTTTAGGTAGCCTGAAATACGAGCATAGGTCTATGACAGACATTTCTATATCTATTTTAAAACCCTTGAAACTTTTTATTTTCCATTTATTTCTATTCGCACCGCTTTTTATCGGAGTCTCAAAAATAGATATTTCTGTTTCTGCCCAACAAAATAACAAGTTGTCAATAAATTCTCGAGAACAGCAACATCCAACCTGGATCTCACCATCAAGAAACGGTCTGGAAGTGTTAAAAGAATTCAAAAAACCAGAAACTAAATACGCCGCTGGGCATCGAGGCATAGACTTCCCTGCCCTGTCCGGTGATCATATTTTTGCACCAACAACTGGGCGAGTAACTTTTTCGGGCCTCGTTGTAGACAGACCATTAATAACTTTTCAAACAAATCAGAATTTACTTGTAACTTTAGAACCAGTTATCTCTGAATTAAAACCTGGAGATTCAGTGCAAAGGGGAGAGCTTCTTGGAAATGTTGGAAGCGGAGCACATTGCAATAATATCTGTGTGCACCTTGGAATACGTGAGAACGGTGAATATATTAATCCGCTAAGGTTTTTTATCTCCAAGCCTGAGCTTTTACCACTCATAAACCCTTCATAAAACATAATTTAATTATGCTCTGGGGTGTGCTTGCTTATAAGCGTTTGCGAGCCTTTCATGTGATACATGAGTATATATTTGCGTGCTCTCTAAGCTACTATGACCAAGAAACTCTTGAATGACTCGCAGGTCTGCTCCTCCGTCGAGCATGTGCGTTGCAGCAGTGTGGCGTAGCACGTGGGGCCCGCGCTGCCCTCCACCTAGATCCTGTCCAATTATTTTAGAAACTAGTTTGTAAACACTCTCGGGTTTTAAGGGATCACCCCTCGAATTTAAAAAGAATTTTGTTTTATTTTCGAAGCTACCCGCGTGTTCATTTTTCTGCTCTTTAATAGATTGCACTTGACTTAGCAGCTGGTTTCTTGACACGTTCTGATATTGCATTAACGCTTTTGAAGCGCTCTCACCGTATGGAACTATCCTCTCCTTACCTCCTTTTCCAGTAACTCTGATAGATTTTTCAATGAAATTAATGTCCGCTATTTTTAGTCCACACAATTCAGAAACCCGTATTGCTGTGGCATAAAGCAGTTCCATAATCCCGAGATTTCTTTGCGCTAGAGCATCACCGGTGCTTGCCTTCACCTCTAACGCGTCAAATATTTGAGCTATCTGTTGCTCGCTTAAAACACGAGGTAAATTTTCTTGTTTCTTAGGCGAGACAAGTCTTGATGCCGGGTTACCGTGAACCATTTGTTTCGACTCAAGCCACCCACCAAAAGATTTTAAAGATGCAACAGCACGGGCAACAGACCTCGCAGAGTAACCTTCTTGCTGTTTTATCCAGATCCATTCTCTGCAATCTTCTAGATTGAGCTCAGATACGTCTATAACCACGTCATTGCGCAACGACTCAATAAAAGATTCCAAGTCTTTCCTATATGCACGAATTGTGTGCGGAGAATAACCATATTCAAGCTTGAGTGTTTGTAAGAAATCTTTGACAGCAGTATTTACGTTTATCACAGCAGAGTGTCTCATATCTTTATTACCCTAGTCACTGCACATCTACTAAAAGTTTTTATGATCTAATATTACCCTCGCTTTTTCAGTTTCCATTCCGAATCATATTGATTTGCTTTGGAGATCGCTTCAACCTCACCTATTATTTCTAGCTCCAACAAAATAGTCGCGGCTTCTTTAATTGTCAGACCCGCAGATTTAGCGACATAACTTGTTGTGGCTGGAGTATGTAGCGGCATTGCATCTTTAACACGTCTAAATATCGAAGGTTCCCTTACACCGTTTAGCTCGTAATTTGAATGATAGTTGTGGTTTGGGATCCCCAATAAATCTTTTAAATCGTCGTCATCAGTCACTAAAGTTGCGTCGTACTCTTTCAACAAACGATGGGTGCCAAGCGATGCTACTGAGTTTATGGGACCGGGAACCGCACCTAAAGACCTACCCAAATGAGAAGCATGCCCCGCAGTGTTTAAAGAGCCTGACCTCATTCCTGCTTCTGTTACAAGCGTCGCTCGCGACAGTGCAGCGATTAATCGGTTTCGCTGCAAGAAACGCCAACGCGTAGGAGCCGCACCAGGTACCATCTCAGAACAAACCACTCCTTCACTTGCCACTCTGCGCAATAGTTCAGTGTGTCCAGCAGGGTAGGCTCTATCTGCCCCTCCAGCAAGCACAGCTATTGTGGCACCGTTTGCAGATAGGGCTGAACGATGAGCCACTGCATCGATACCGTAAGCAGCACCTGAAACGATAGAACAACCCAGTCTGACCGCAGAATGAGCAAATTCATTCGTCACATATTCTCCATAAGCAGTAGAAGCCCTAGCGCCAACTATCGCAAGTGAGCCCGAATTTAGCAAAGCTTGTTCGCCTCTCGTCCACAAAATGAGAGGCATGTGTAGTTCTAAATCTGCCAGCTGATTCGGCCACAATGAATCAGCTGGCAGTAAAGTTTTACAGTTACTCTCGACCGCTCTCTGCATATCTTTGAGTGACTGCGCACGGTCTATCCGTTGAGTCCATCTTTCAAAAGCATTTTTAAGATCTTTTTTACTCAAATAATTAGCTGAATCTTTTCGATCAAACTCTGAAATTGAATACTGCTGTGAGATCAAAGCCTCGAGAGCTTGTTTTGCACCAAGCAGTCCAATAATTTTTAAAGCTGTACTATCCCCAGGCTCTACCAATCGCGACCAGACTACTCTGGCAAATCTTTCTACAAGATTTTCGTGTGACTCTTCCACAGGTGCAAGTCGTTTTAAAAGAACTAGCTCATCGGCGTTAGGAACAATTTTAGAGAGTTCTTTACTCATAGCGCTCCTTCTTCTCTTAACATCAATGCAACCGCAACATCATCTCTTGTTGGCACTGCACTTCCCTGAAAGTCACATATGCTCCAAGCTATTCTTAGTGTTCGGTCATATCCCCTAAGAGTGATATTGCCTATGTCCAAAGCTCTATCCAATGTTGCTGTTGCTTTTAAACCAGGATGATATTTTTTGCTTCGAAGAACAGACCCGGGAATTTCAGAATTCACACTCCAGGGTGTTTCTTTAAATCTACTTGCGGCTGCTACCCGTGCTTCAAACACTTTTGCACGAATATCTAAACTAATTTTCTTATTTATATCTGGTGTGACTTCAACGCGTGAGACTCTATTTACGCGAAGTCGGATATCGATGCGATCGAGCAGAGGGCCAGAGATTTTCGACCGGTATCGTCGTTGTTGATTAGGAGTGCAGATACAACTTTTGACTGTTTTCACTGACCCACCGTACCCACATGGGCAAGGATTGGATGCCAGTATCAGCTGCACTTTTGCTGGTAAGTTTGCTTTTATAACGGCACGATGGATCTGTACAGATCCAGATTCTAAGGGTTGCCTTAGCGAGTCTAGGATCGCTGCCGGAAACTCTTGCGCCTCATCTAAAAAAAGCACACCATAGCTAGCTAATGAAACTGCGCCCGGTCTTATCCATCCACCCTGCGCAGTGCCAATTATCGAAGGTGCTGATGCTGTGTGGTGCGGATTTTCATATGGGGGTCTTCGCACTAGCCGCTTTAATGGTGAGGCTCGATTGAGGGTGCTTAGACTACTGACTGTTATTGACTCTTCAATCGAAAGATCAGGAAGTATAGAAGGAAGTGCTTTAGCAAGCATAGTTTTCCCTGCACCGGGTGGGCCCACCATATGGATGTGATGTCTACCAACAGCCGCTATCTGTAGTGCTTCAACTGCTTCTTCTTGGCCCACTACCTCAGAAATGTCTATATTTTCAAGATCTTGTTTATCGGTCTCTTCATTATCTGGATCAGCTGTAAGCGAGCTAGATGTAAACCATCCCTCCGATTTTTTCCGATGCCAATTTACTGCACCAAGCAAAGAGTCAACAGCGATAATTTTTGCCCCTGGGATTAGGCTTGCTTCAGCTGCGGATTCGCTAGGTACCATAATTTTTACAAAGCCAAGTCGAACAGCGGCAACAACGCTAGCTAGAAAAGCCCTAGGCTTACGCACTCGACCGTCTAGTCCTAACTCTCCAATGTGAAGCGTATTTTCAAGATTTTTCAAAGGCACAAATCCGAGTGCAGCCAATGCTGCTAACGCTATAGATAGATCAAATGATGAGCCGTGTTTGGGCAGGTCTGCGGGCTGCAAATTAATCAGCACAAACCGCTCTGACAGGCTTAATCCACTCGCAGAGGCTGCATGTCTCACTCTTTGTTTGGCTTCGTTTAAAGCAGCATCAGGCAATCCAACGATATTCATGCCCGGAAGTTGTCTGCCAACACCACCCTCCACTTTGATTAGAGCACCTTCAAGCCCGCTTAACGCGATGGCCGAGACACGCGCGACACTAGTCATGCTATTGCCTCGATATGCTCTATATTTGCGCCGATATCTGGCACAATGACAATCCCAATGCCGTCTATTCTGGCAATGCTGTATTTACCTTTTGTTTCAGCAAGCCAAGCTCCAAAAAGTATGCGTAATCGCTTTCGCTTGGTAGCATTTATGGCATCAAACGGCGAACCAAACTCTGTCCCAGTTCTTGTTTTAACTTCTACCGCTACTATTGTATTTTTGCGAAGAGCTATGATGTCTAATTCGCCGTTTTTATGTCTCCAGTTTCGCGCAACAATTTTATATCCCGACGACACTAAATAGTCCGCGGCCAAGTTCTCTCCGACACAGCCGATAACTTGTTTATTATTATTCTTGAATTTAGTTTCCTGCAATCTGAGCACCTCCGTCATTAGTCTGACCGGATGCTGGCTCTCAGTTTAAGTTCTTCACAGCTGAGTTTTAAAACAACAGAAACTATTCACTGTTGACGGAAAAAGTTTTTGTGAAAGTCAGAAAGTTATTCGTCGATTGCGAGCTCTTCAGGTAATTTAAGTTCGCGTGTGGTGAGCTCTTCAACATTTACGTCTTTGAAAGTCAACACTCTTACTGATTTAACAAATCTATCTGCACGGAACACATCCCAAACCCAGACGTCTTGAAGCTGTAATTCGAAATAGAAATCATTTCCAGCGTCTCTTCTTTGAAGATCAACTTCATTAGCTAAGTAGAAACGTCTTTCAGTTTCAACTAGGTACCTAAACTGCCCTACGATATCTCTATATTCGCGAAAAAGTGACAGCTCAGCTTCCCGCTCGTAATCGTCTAAATCGTCATCATTCATGTCTTCCTATCATAGGCCACCTAGTTGAGAGATATGCTTGAATAGTGAATGATTCAGTTGCTCTTCTTACAGACCGTTATGAATTGACGATGGTTGATGCAGCATTAAAGTCAGGAATGGCACACAGAAAAAGTGTATTCGAGCTTTTTGCGCGAAGCCTCAAAGGAGCTAGACGGTATGGAATCGTAGCCGGAACGGGCAGATTTCTTGAGGCCTTAGAACGGTTTCGATTCACCGATGCAGAAATTTCTTGGCTAGAAGCACAAAATTTTCTTCGTGACGAAACACTGGACTGGCTTGCGAACTATAAGTTTTCTGGAGATATTTGGGGCTATCCCGAAGGCGAAGCGTTTTTTCCTGGATCACCCATACTTATTGTTGAATCTAGTTTTGCCGAGGGTGTGCTTCTAGAAACACTCGCCCTTAGTATCCTAAATTACGACTCTGCAGTTTCGTCAGCAGCATCACGAATGAGTCGTGCTGCGAATGGAAAGCCCCTAGCAGAAATGGGTTCGAGGCGAACCGGAGAATTCAGCGCAGTTGCTGCTGCAAGGGCGGCCTACATCGCTGGCTTCAGTGCAACATCTAACTTAGAGGCCGGTAGAACTTACGGGATTCCCACAATGGGCACAGCTGCGCATTCATTTACGCTTCTACACGACAGTGAAAAAGATGCTTTCAAATCTCAAATTAGTGCGCTAGGAAAAGACACTACCCTGCTAATTGACACTTATGACATCGAACAAGGTGTTCGACTAGCTGTAGAGCTAGCCGGTGCTGAGCTAGGGGCTGTTCGAATTGATTCGGGCGACCTACCAATTGTTGTGTTGCAGGTGCGCAAACTATTAGATGAGCTTGGTGCAAATAATACAAAAATCACCGTCACCAACGATCTCGACGAATTTGCTTTAGCAACACTTTCTCACTCCCCTGTTGATTCATTCGGTGTTGGCACCTCAGTAGTAACCGGATCAGGTTCGCCGACCATGGGAATGGTTTATAAGCTTGTCGCTCGAGAGAATAATGCCGGAGAACTAATTTCAGTGGCAAAAAAATCTTCAGGGAAACACTCTATCGGCGGGCTCAAAAGTGTTGAAAGGTTAATCGGCAATGACGGTCGAGCAAATACAGAACTAATAGTCGTTGGCAATAGCGCTGGAAGATCTGTTTCTGAAGATGGATCGGTTCCTGCTTCGAGACCGATCCTTGAACAATTTGTTAAAAGTGGTGAAGTAGACCGGCGTTATACTGGCAAAACTGGCATTTCAGAGGCTCGTTTGCGCCACGAGGCATCTATAAATGAACTACCATTAATAGCACAGAGCCTGACTCGTGGAGAGCCGGCCATCCCTACCATCTTTACTACTAAATAAGTCACAGCTTTATAGCATTGGAGTGTTATGAATCAAGAAACCAATATTGGATCTCTAGATGTGCTGGAACGTTTAGAACAAGAGCTAGAGCAAGACAAACAAATTGAAGACGGCGATCATGAGCGATTCTCACATTACGTGCCAAAAGACCGGATTGTTCAGTCTGCGTTAACAGGAAAACCAGTCAGGGCATTGTGCGGTAAAAAGTGGACACCTTCACGAGACCCAGAAAAATTTCCCGTTTGCCCTGACTGCAAAAGAATCTACGAAAAAATGCGAAAGTAGATCGCCATATACTGCCACCCAATAAGTAAACAGATTTGGTTTTTGCTAATCAAAAACTTGCATTAGATTCAGAATATCTGACGCCTTTTTCTTATATATCATCCCGCCCACGGAAACTCCCAGTAGTAACAAAATCAATCCATAGCCAAGGCTGGCACCCACAAAGGTAGCTTGCTCCTTCAACGATGTTGTTACTGAATTGAAAACAACAAACCAGATCACCGGAGCGATCAGAGCCACAGTAGCCAGCAAAGATACTGTTTGAGCAAAGCCTGATCCAAACCCTTGCCACTGAGGTTGCAAAAAGGGACTTTCATCAGGCCGCGTTGCAGGATACGGTAGAAGCACCGAGACAACACTGGAGACAGCAGCAGATGCGCAAAGAGAAACGGCTCCTAGAGCAAAGAAACTAGGAGCCAGTTGCCAATCTCCAGAAAGCACAACAGAAGCACCGGTGCCTACGACAAGAATA
>DATJCC010000036.1:0-3659 GCA_035514995.1 Microbacteriaceae bacterium | reverse complement strand
TGCGACAGGTGAAAATGGGGTGACTGTTGATGTTGCAACTTTTCTTGAAAAGAGGGGCCCAACTGTCAATTACATTGAGAAGCTTCTTTCTGCAACCCTAAGTAGACCACCAGCTTTTGGTTGCTTTGGAATGCACGAGTGGGCGATGGTCTATAAGATGAGCCCCGAAGAGATACGCCATCGAGGTTTGTCGTTGCGGCTTGGTGCGCTTGAAACAGATTTTGTAGTAGAAGAGACACCAATCTTGTGCACGCACTTCGATGCCTTTCGATTTTTTACCCCAGAGGCTGCGCCCTTAAACCAGTTGTCACCGACAAGAGACAATCAGCCACAAACTGAACAGTCAGGTTGTTTGCACGCAGGAATGGATGTGTATAAGTGGACGATGAAGCTCGGCCCGATAGTTTCTGGTGAGCTTTTGCTTGACACTTTTGAGCTTGCCCGTGATATTAGACAGGTCGACATGCAAGCATCACCCTACGACGTCAGCGAATACGGGTTGCCTCCTGTAGCGGTTGAAACGCCCGAGGGTAAAGCCGAATACGCGCTACTTCAGCGAGGCTTTACAAACCGTGGAAATGTCTTGCGTGAGCGAGTGCTTACCGCGATAAAAACAGCTCGCAACCAACTCTAATTTTCTGCATCAGCGAGATTCGTGTGATGGTGAATCACTTCAGCAACAACAAAATTAAACCACTTTTCAGCAAATTCTGGGTCAAGATTGGCCTCTTCAGCGAGCGCTCTGAGCCGCGCAGTTTGTCGTGCCTCGCGTGCCAGATCGGCCGGAGGCATATTGTGTTTTGCTTTTAACTCACCGACCTGCTGGGTGCAACGAAACCTTTCTGCAAGCATATGCACAAGAGCTGCGTCAATGTTATCGATGCTTGAGCGGAGCCGTTGTAGTTCGACCTGTGGATCTGTCATATCTTCTCCTAGCCCACCATTCTAAACGAGGTCTTTAAGCTAACCAATGCGGATCTAATCAGCACTGCCCTAGCCAGCACGTCCATAAACAGCGTTGATCTAATCAGCTTTAATCCAATCAATGCTTCTCTAATCAGTGCTGCCCTAATCAATGCCGATCTGATCACAACAATGCCCTAATCGAGCAGGTCGTGCAACACGACAACCTGTTCACGTTCTGGGCCCACCCCAACCGCTGAGATGCGCGATCCGCTCATTTTTTCAAGAGCCACAATATATTTCTGTGCATTTTCTGGCAGGTCTTCAAATTTCCTTGCACCGGTAATGTCTTCTTCCCAACCATCAAACTCTTCATAGATAGGCACAGCGTGATGGAAGTCAGTTTGGTTCACTGGCATTTCGTCGTGCCGCACTCCGTTAACGTCATAAGCGACGCAAACCGGTATTTTTTTGAGTCCCGAGAGCACATCAAGTTTTGTGAGCACAAAATCGGTTACCCCGTTGATGCGCGCTGAATATCTAGCGATCGGTGCGTCGTACCATCCACAACGTCTGGGTCGGCCTGTCGTCGTACCAAACTCAAAACCTTTTTCGCGTAAAAAATCGCCTGATTCATCGAAAAGTTCTGTAGGGAACGGCCCAGCTCCCACCCTCGTTGCATATGCTTTGATGACTGAAATAACTCGGGTAATCGCTTGGGGAGGCAACCCCGACCCGGTGCTGGCACCACCAGCGGTTGCGTTTGATGAAGTGACGAACGGGTAGGTGCCGTGATCAATGTCGAGCATTGTCGCCTGGCCAGCTTCGAAGAGAATTGTTTTGTCTTCTTTAAGCGCTTCATATAAAAGCAGTCCCGTGTCACACACCATCGGTTCAAGCATTTCACGGTATGACAGGAGTTCATCTACAACTTCGTCAACTTCGATTGCTCTTCTGTTATACATCTTGACGAGCATCTGGTTTTTTTGTTCTAGCGCTGCTTCAACTTTTTGACGAAGAATCCCTTCATCGAAAATATCTTGGATTCGAATTCCGACTCGGTTGATTTTGTCGGCGTAAGCTGGGCCGATGCCGCGACCGGTTGTTCCGATTTGGCGTTTACAAGAAAGCGTTCGGTCACTTTGTCGATGGTGCGGTGGTAGGTCGTGATGACGTGGGCGTTGGCACTAACTTTAAGTTTTGAGACGTCGACCCCGCGAGCGCTAAGAGCTTCTAGCTCACCTTTTAGCACCTCTATATCGATCACAACCCCGTTTGAAATTACCGGAACTACACCGGGTGTGAGTATGCCAGAGGGGAGTAGGTGCAACGCATACTTTTCATCACCGATCACGACTGTGTGGCCGGCGTTGTTACCGCCGTTGAACTTCACTACGTAGTCAACTCGGCTGCCGAGCAGGTCTGTCGCGCGTCCTTTACCTTCATCGCCCCACTGGGCACCGGTTATTAACACTACGGGCATTTTTAGCCTCTTCTCTTCAGTTTCAAGTTTTACTGCTCAAGTTCTAGCGACAAAATTATTTGTTTCAGGTTTTTATAGAGATCAGTCTGCATAAAGTCTTGAGCTTCTTCTAAAGAGTCAAAGTCTCTATCGTAACGCTCTGGGTTTATGAAGTTGATGCGCCTAGTGTCGGCAAAGAGAGCTGGGCCCTCCATTTGTGAAACATTTGATACCACACATGTTCCACCAAGCTCTTCAGGGCCGCTGGTTAAAGCGACACTGCCGACATATGGCATGCCGTCAGAGTGGGCGATGCGGTACACAAAGCGCAAGCCGGATTCTTCGGGGTCAGCCCCTTCGTAGAGTGAGATCGGTGTGGCATCTAGTTCTATTACGTCTAGAGTGACGCCGTCGCCGGGGCAGTCCTCCCCAGTCCATGAGGAGTAGAGAGCAGAAAGGTAGTCGAGTTGCCTTTCACCGTCTTCATCATAAATCTCAAACTCATAAATGCCCTGGCCTGGGTCTCCTCCGTTGTATTCAACGCTCCACGTCTCAGGCACTTCAAATGAATATGCGATGCGGGGGTCAGTGAACCGTTGCCAAACGGGCTCTTCTTCTACTGTTTGTTGCTCTGGTGGCGGATCAACCGATTCAGCCGAGCCACTCGAGTCCGCGTTTTTGTATGCAGGTACAGCGTTTTCTGTTGCTGTGCACGCGTTTAGTGTAAGCGAAACTCCCAATGCAACTATGAGCACTGACAGTTTTTTAACGCTTTTCACTACGCGTATACCTCTCGCGAACTACCTGAAGTTTACAAATTGCAAAGCCACATCAACATCTGCATCTTTTAACAGCGCGATTGTGGTCTGTAAGTCATCGCGGCTTTTAGAGCTCACGCGTAGCTCTTCGCCTTGAATTTGGCTTTTGACGCTCTTAGGCGCTTCATCACGAATCAGTTTGCCAAGTTTTTTAGCGGTTGGCTGGTCGATGCCTTCTTTAAGTTTCGATTCAATACGATATTCTTTACCGCTAGGAAAAGGATCTCCGCTGTCTAAAGTTTTTAGTGACAATCCGCGTCTAATAAATTTTGACTGCAAAACATCTAAAGCTGCTAGCGCCCGCTCTTCAGAGTTTGCTTTTACAAGCACCACGTCGTCAGAAACTTCAATCGAGGCGTTAACACCTTTAAAGTCGTATCTTTGATCGATTTCTTTGCGAGCTTGATTGCTCGCGTTTTCGACCTCCATGCGGTCAATTTTGCTCACAACGTCAAATGATGAATCAGCCATACTTC
>DATJCC010000035.1:0-23730 GCA_035514995.1 Microbacteriaceae bacterium | reverse complement strand
AACGCAGCCTTCTCATACGGAGGTATACCACTGGCCGTAAACACAATCGAAAACTTCATCGGCACCCGCATAGACCACGGTGCGATCGTCGACTTCCAATCGTTTAAAGGACTAACAGACGCCCTCGGCGGAGTCACTGTAAACAACACTGTTCCATTTCAGTCTTCGCACTCTTCAGGGCACTTCTTTGACGAGGGAAATATAACTCTAAACGGAGAAGAAGCACTTATTTTCGTGCGAGAGCGATACGCCTTTCAAGACGGCGACTACCAAAGGGTGCGCAACCAACAAACTTACATGAAAGGATTGGCGGGGGGGCTTCTAAGCAGAGACACACTGCTTAATCCTGTCAAACTCTCTAACACGTTTGAAGCGCTTCAGCCCTATTTGTTGGTAGACGAAGAATTAACGCTACCAAAAGTACTGGGGCTTGGCGCTTCAGCTAGCGGGCTAAGAGTAGATGATTTCAGCTTCTTTACCAGTCCTACGTATGGTATCGGCCAGTCGGCCGATGGGCAGTCGATTGTTCTTCCTAATGAAGAAGAACTTGTTACTGTGCGGGAACATTTTTTACAGGGTACCCTTCATGAGTATGTGCCTCTGCCGGACTACTAGACACAACCAGACCGTTTAAGAATTTTAGGTATCACGATACATGTCATCAAACAATGTTACTTCACGCTCAACAGCAAAGTATGGAACACACAAAAAAGCTGGACGAAAAAAGCTTAAAATATTTTTTGGCATCATCGGCAGTTTACTGATTTTGCTTCTACTTGGTGTGGGAATTATTTTTGCGCTGACACAAAAAACTTTTGATGAAGTCGAGACGGTTTCTTTTCACACTCCGATAGAAGATAGTAGTTCAAAACCGCTACCGCGCCCTGCTGAATCCGATTCAAACGCCATAAACATTCTGTTGCTCGGGTCAGATTCTAGAAATTCCACGGATCGTGGTCTTGCCGGGGATGAGATGCGCGGATACCGTAGCGATGCGATCATGGTTGCACAAATCTCGCCAGACCGCGAACACATCACAATTATGTCGATCATGCGCGACAACTGGGTAGAAATAGAAGGCCACGGAGAAGCAAAAATAAACGCAGCCTTCTCATACGGAGGTATACCACTGGCCGTAAACACAATCGAAAACTTCATCGGCACCCGCATAGACCACGGTGCGATCGTCGACTTCCAATCGTTTAAAGGACTAACAGACGCCCTCGGCGGAGTCACCGTAAACAACACCGTCGCATTTCAGCCACACCATAAAAAGGGAAGTTTTTTTGAGCAGGGCCCTCTAGAGCTAGATGGTGAAGATGCACTGGCGTTTGTGCGGGAAAGATATTCATTCATTGATGGTGATTATCAACGCGTGCGCAACCAGCAAGCTTATATGAAAGGACTAACAAATAAGCTGCTCAGCAAAGAGACCCTTACCGACCCGAAGAAACTCGGTGCTACCTTTGAAGCGCTCAAACCATTCCTAATTATTGATGAAGAGCTGAGCCTTACAAGAATGATCGGGATAGGAACCAGTCTGAAAGATATCAGAATGGGAGACGTGACATTCTTTACCAGTCCAACCTATGGGGTCAGCCGCTCTAGTGATGGGCAGTCAATTATTTTGCCAAACTTTGATGAGCTTGAGATTGTACGTAAACACTTTACAGATGGGACCCTACACGAATACGACCCTATCGCTGAAAGTTAGAGATCAACAACATCTCAAACTGTACCATTTGGGTCTAATCTTCATGCCGCTTTTAGCATGTAGCCAGATCCTCGCACTGTATGTATCATCGGTTCCTCGCCAGCATCTATTTTTTTGCGCAGATATGAGATATAAAGCTCAACCACTGTCTGTTTTCCTTGAAAATCGTAGCTCCAAACCCTATCAATTATTTGGGTTTTTGAGAGCACCCGGTCGGGGTTGCGCATCATAAATCTAAGCAGTTCAAATTCTGTTGTAGAAAGATCTATTGCTTTACTACCTCTGCGCACTTCAAAAGTGTCTTCGTTTAAAGTGAGGTCTCCGACCTGGATAACGGCCTCACTCAATTTATGGCTATGGCCAGATCTGCGCACCACCGCACGAAGTCTTGCACTGAGCTCTTCAAGGCTAAACGGTTTGGTAACATAGTCGTCCCCGCCGGCTGTTAGTCCTGCAACTCTGTCACCCACGTCCGTTTTGGCTGTCAAAAAAACCACAGGCACGCTGTCTCCCGCGGATCTAATTCTAGACAGCACTTGCATCCCATCAAAGTCAGGCAACATTATGTCTAAAACAATGACATCGGGCTCAAATGCAATACTTTTTTGTATAGCTTCTGCGCCAGTAGCAGCAGAGTCAACGATCCAACCTTCGTGTTTTAAAGCCATTTTCAAGAGAAAAGTTATGGACTCTTCGTCATCTACGACAAGAACTTTACCTAGCGTGTTTTCCGTCTCAATGATGGCATTTTTAGCTTTGTTCACAATACCATTATGCAATCTGTTATCGTCAAATTTGCCTAACGGGAGGTCTTTTCAATTAACTTATCGATTAGTTGATCAACCAGTTTTAACAGCTTTTGAATTTCTTCGTCATCTCTGTCTATCCATCTATATTGCGGGTCGCCAACCGGCACAAAATTTTCATGTTGCTCCCACACAAATAAAGTTCGCTCAGCGCCTAGCACGTACTGTTGCCACCACATCTGCCTTAAGTAGTGTCTTGGAATAGAACGGAACGTTTTGTTAGTTGTTTTAATCTCAGCAAGCTCCAAAGAACCATTTACCCGTTCCGTTATTCCATCAGGGGTTGCCAAATGTCGTGTATCAAAAGGCGCATGAAATAAAGCTTGACTCGCATCAATATCAAACTCCGTTTTAACCCATGAAGCAATTGCAGGCTCGCGCTCTCGCCCGTGATCTGTATAGACATTACCGTTGAATCCAGAACCGTAAAGTTTTGAGTTAGCTACCGTTTCAATAGATCGAGGGGTCGACAGCTTTGATACGTCAGTTGCTGTAACACCTCTCGAGCGTGCGCGGAACCACGCTACCCGGTCTGTGCCGTCTGTAACAATGCGCTTTGTGAAGTGTGAGGCCATCACGATCTATACTCGCATATAAAATAAATAATGATATCTTGTATGCGCGTGTGACAAATTTTATTTATTTGTTAGTCTTGTTTGCTTTGTTCGCTAAGACCTCTTGATGACGAGCCTTCACAATATTCATTAGCGTGCTCATAGCTGACCGCACAGCAGCCACATCATCTATGCCGTTTCCAACTCGTAGGAACATATTAGTGAGTGTGCCCCAGAAAATTGAGGCAATATTGCGTGCTTCAGCTTCATCAAAATCTTTCATGTCCTGCAAAAGGGCGTTATCAAGGGCTTCCATTCGAAGACCCGCTAGTTCAGTAACAGCAGGATCATTTGCTTGATAGAGCATCATAGAGAGGTGAAAAAATTGTGGTCTCCGCTCAAACGCGGTAATCGCCCTGTCGATTCGAGCTGCTAGCCTGTCCATCTCCTTCAAATTTTCCCACTCAGGAGCGTCATACCCAAAAGGCAGAGCCCAGTCATACAAAGCGGTAGCGTATAGCTGATCCTTTGAAGAAAAGTACCTGTAAAGGGTGCCCAGAGCTACCCCAGCGGCCGCAGCTACGTCTCTGATCTGTATCTGATCGTATTCACTGTCTTTGAGGAGTTCGTAAGCTGTATCGAGAATTTTTCTACGCCGCTTCTCTTGGTATGAAGGCAATTGCGGATCAATCAGCTTCTGTGCCTCGATCATGACTAAACTCCTAATTTTTAATTGCTAATACTTATAATAATTTCAAAAACTTGCTAAATTTCAAACTTTAGTTGCCTGTGTTGTCCCATAAATCAATGCGCCTTCTTGCGAAATTTCTTTTCTAACTGCGTCTCTGGCTTCTAAAACCTGTAGATGTGCAGCAATCTCACCGATAGCAGCAAACTTCATCGGACCGACAATGCCGTCCCAACCTCGCGACCATGTCATCTTAGAAGAAACGTCCCAAACAGTTCCAGACGATCCCGCGTCTAAAACATTTATTATCTCTGCGAGTCTTTCTTCATGGTGCTCTTCAATCATTCGGATTCTTGTTAAAAGCTCGTCAAACCTGTATTCGTGTGAGGGTGCAACGTGCGCTCCCGCAATAGTCTTTGCTTCACATCATCATGACCGTGAGCCAAAACCGTCGGGGCTGCCATACCGATTCCGATTGGGCTGTCGCCCATGCCAAGTGGCTCAATCCCAGCTTTTTCCTTTAAAACTTTGTCTACAATTTTCTGTAGACCACGTGGCCAAGAGCGGCCACCAAAACCTTCTGGAAATTCAACCCGCGAGAGGCCAGCGTCAAAAATTTTTCCACGTTTATCAATTAGGGAATCATCTTCCATTGCTGCCTGATTGATAAAGTCAAGCACAATCTGTTCGACTTCTGCTGGCTGTAATTGCAAGTCACTCACGCGAACCTCCTCGTTCAACATTTATTTTATAAAGCGTGATTTATTGTTATGTCACACCGGAAGGCAAATAATGTCTTCCATAAAACATAATAGTAGCAACTAGATTCTAATTTTGCTACTCTCGATGCTTAGGCCTTAAAAATTAAATCAAGCCAGCAGTCAACCTAAAAGGATTAGTGTATGAAAAAAGCAAAGAGCTCCAACGAATCAGCACTTCTTTTAGTTATGATCGTTGCTGGCGCACTTGTTGCAATCCAACAAACTGTGGTGGTCCCTTTGCTCCCAGAATTCACTAGAATTCTAGAAACTTCAGCAGATAATGTGTCTTGGCTCGTAACTATCACGCTCCTGACGAGCAGCACTTTTGTTCCGATCGTAACGCGAATGGCCGACATGTACGGCAAACGTTTGATGCTTCTAATCTCGATCTCATTAATGCTCATCGGTTCTCTAGTTGCCATGAGCACCACTTCACTCGCGATAATGATTTTGGGGCGCGGGATCCAAGGAATGTCAATGGGCATCATTCCAATTGGAATCAGCATACTTAGAGAAAGAATGCCGCCAAAACGGGTTGCAACTTCAATCGCTATTATGAGCGCAACAATGGGCATAGGCGGCTCCATTGCCCTCCCAATCGCGGGAGGCCTCTACCGCGTTTTTGGGTGGCAATCAGTTTTCCTAATGGTAGCTGCCGTGAGTACTTTACTTTTTATTCTTACCCTGCTCCTGCTTCCTGAATCGAAGATACGCACCGGCGGTAAATTCGATCTCTTAGGAGCTACACTCTTAGCTATTTCGCTATCTGCACTTCTTCTTTTAATTTCAAAAGGTAACTCTCTAGGCTTCACAAGCCCTGCAGCGTTGGGGCTGTTTGTAAGCGTGTTGATTTTTGCTCTTCTCTGGCTATACAGCCAAACAAAAAGCAAAAACCCAATAGTAGATTTAAAAACTTTGCGACACAAGCCTGTTGCATACACAAACATGTATTCGCTGTTTGTTGGTTTTGCAATGATGGCCAACAGCCTATTGGTTACTTTTCAGTTGCAGATGCCCACAAGCACCGGTTACGGCCACGGACTAGACGTGTTTACGGCCACTTTATATATGCTCCCGGGAGGTATAGCAATGGCTGCTCTTTCTCCGGTCAGCGGTTCGCTAATCAACAGACTCGGTTCAAGGTTTGTGTTGATAATAGGAGCCAGCATAATGACTGTAGGCTATATTTCATTGTTCACTTGGCACTCTTCCCCACTTGCCTTGGTGGTTGGCTCAACAATTATTACCTCTGGAATTGCTTTTGCCTATGCCGCTCAACCGACAATGATTATGGACAACGTTCCTGAGTCAGAAATAGCGGCTTCTAACGGTATCAACTCACTTTTACGCTCCATGGGAACATCTCTTGCAAGCGCCACTTCTGCAGGATTGCTGGCAGCTTTTGTGATACCCAGTATGGTAGGAGATTTACCATCTTGGACAGGTTTTGGAATCACCTATGCGATAGCTATCGCGTGTGGGATGGCCGCTGTCGCATTAGCCTTTCTATTACCTAGAAGAGCGACTGTTGTTCAGTGAAACTTTCGCGTAGATTCTACTTTTTTCCGGTTTGTCGACCACATTCTCAGTGCATTTTGCATCGGCTGGTCTAGCCACCGATTAATTACGACACTTACTAAAGCGACAGAAGTGTAGACAAATAGAAACAGCATAATTCGAAACGGTACGTTTGATGTCTCAATAAACCTAGCCAGAACTATTTCAGACAAGAAAACCGCAACAAACGGGTGGAACAGATACATTGCATAACTGGCCTCTCCCAGTTCTAAGAGTATTTTTGTTATAACTCCGTCGCGCATAAAAGGTTCAATCATTAAAGCTGAGATCACTAGCGCAACCGCGGGAACACCGTAGTAGAACGCTCGGTGTGAGGCTATTAGTGATAATGCAGCGGTGTCTTGAGCGATTAACAGCCAAAAAGATACGATGGCTAAAATAAGCGATACAGAGACGATAAAAAATGATGTTAATCTACCCGAAACACGCTGTGGAAAAACCCCGCGCAAGTATAAAACTGAGATTAAAACACCGGCTAAAAATTCAAGTAATATTGGGCTCTGATAGGTGGCAATGATGTAGTTGGATGATGGCCACAGATAGCCACTTGCAACAATAGTCGCCAGCAAAACAAACACCAGAACCAGAGTCTTGTTTGACTTACGCATCAACAGTAGCGCCAAAGCTACCAACAGATAGAAAAACATTTCATAGTTCAAAGTCCAGCCAAGTTGTAAAATTGGTCCGTCACGCTTCGGCATCTGATAGGGAATGAAAAGAAGAGATTTAATTAAACCGAGATAGGTCACTTCTGTGCTGTCTGCTCGTGCAGGTAGTAAAAGAACTGCTGTGGCCCAGGCAAAAGTTGCAATAAAATAGAGTGGAACGACTCTGAAAACTCGTCTTAAGAAAAACATTTTTGTGTTTCGCACAGCTATCATGCCGATCACAAAACCACTAATCACAAAAAACAGGTCAACTCCCCAGGCGCCTGTGCTTGGAAGATTAAATTTACCACCGGCATCAACCGAGTGATAATACACTACGACTGAGGCGCCAACCGCTCTCAGAACCTGGATACTTCTGATCGTTTTAGATCTGTTTGCATCTGTTATTTTAGAAAATGACACGCAAAACTCTTAAGTGTCTTCGTGAAACAATCGCCTCGTTTTTAAATCGAGCACTGTCATCAGCATTTTTCAAGTTATTTCCTTAAAAAAATTATCTTTTTAACACGCTTAAGCTTAGTCTTTTCTAATTCTTTAAAAGATGTTGACTCGGTGAAAGTCTAAATATCAGATTTTAGTGAGACAACGTACGATTAGTCGTGTAATCAGACAATACCTGGCAATAAACTCTCGGAGGATGTTTTAACTTTGAAACCCATTAACCCCGCGATTCCCTACTATGACGCAGAGACTGTGTTGGAGACCCTACCTTTTGAACGTGCAATTAAAGCTTTAGAAGATGCGCTTAAAGCCGGGCTTGATCCCGAGCTTGACTCGCCTCGCCTGTTCAGTCAGTTTCCAGACGAGGGCGAGTTTTTACTAATGCCGACGCAGGGGGAGATACTTTCTGGGGTGAAAGTGCTCACAGTATCACCAAACAATCCAGCCCGAAATCTAAAAAAGATTCAAGGTGTTTATGTCTTGTTTGACTCAGCAACCGCTGCTCCACTGGCTGTTATTGACGGTGTCTCGCTGACAGCCATCCGCACATCCGCAACCGCACTTCTGGCTGTAAAGTATCTTGCATTAGCCTCAGCCCCAGGTGAAGGTCCGGGTAAAACACCGAAAATTTTAACGTTTGGTGCTGGCATACAAGCAGTCAATCACATTCAGGCAGCACACTCAATCTGGCCAAAAGCTTCTTTTAAAGTTATTGGGCGAAGACCCGAAAATGTTTCTGCTCGCCAAAAAGAGCTTGCCGATAGTGGCATCGTTATTTTAGATAGCGGTAGTGACATCAATGACTCTGTACAAGAAGCAGACATAATCTTATGTTGCACAAGTTCTGAGACCGCCCTTTTTGATGGTGACCTGCCTAAAAGTTCGGCCATCATCGCTGCTACTGGAACCCACGGTCTAGAACGGCGTGAAGTTGATCTGAAGCTGGTAAACAGATCTGATATTGCTGTTGAGGCACGCTCTTCGGCTTTACGTGAAAACGGAAACCTTCTCGGGGCCGCTACAACGCAAGGCATGCCTGGCGCTAAATGGTGGAACCTGCAGGATCTCGTTTTACAGAAGAATAAACGCTCGCCAGGAAAACCAGCTCTATATACGGGAGTGGGAATGTCTTGGGAAGATCTAGTAATGGCATCGGTCGTATACCAAGAAGGCCACCTTTCACCTTAGGCGCTGCCGCCGTTAAGCTACCTGTTCTGGGCTAAATTTTGTCGCACATTTGCGCCGCTTGCAATCTGCCATGAAAGAAGCTCTTGCAACGCATCAGCAACCACCACGCAACCTGGCACGTCTCTTAAAATGGCTGTTGTGCCGGTAACCGTGTGCACGGCAATGTCTCCACTCTTATATATACGCTGCGAAAAACTGCGGCGTAAATGCATTTCACTTATGTGAGCTAATGCGATCTCGTGTCTGTGGCGCGTGATGATTCCATACCGCACGATGATACGTTTCGTTGTGATGAGAGTTGTGCGAGTCAAGAACCTCAAGAGTGGAATCAATAGAAACACTAAAACAGCTACGACATAAGCCGCAACAACCGCGATAAAAGACCAACCAGTTAACTCATACGACAATAAATATGGAGCAAGGGCGGCGAGCCCAATAACAATTAAAACGCTCAAAGGCACCCATCTGGGCTGTGCACGAAACTTGAGCACTCGCATCTCTTGAGTTTCGGCACGCACCGGTGCTTTAAGCACATCGAATAGCCCCGACGGGGTTTCTTTTGTCATTTCTCTATTGTCGCCCATATTAATTTAAAATATCGACCAGAAACTTATTGGTAAGTAACAAGCTGATCTCCCGTTAACCGGGTGTGTTCTAGAGTTCAGCCGGTCGCAGGTGCCACACATCACCTGCAGACACGACTCGGCTATTGCCTGTTTGATCGCAAATCACGAGCGATCCATCATCTGCAAAGCTCTCAGCAACACCCACTATTTCTAAGCCGCCAGGCAACTCTGCCCGCACTCTCATGCCGATTGTGTGCGAATCTGAGAGCACTCGCTCTCGTGCGCGCTCAGGGTTTTCACGCGCCAAAACTGCAAGAGCTACAATTTCTTCAATAAAACGAGCCGCAATTCTGTCTGCAAATTTTGCGCCATCAATACTGTAGATATTTTGTGCTCCTCCAGTTTCAGCACCAAGTGAAAGAAGTGAAGCTGCCCTGGGAGTAGGTAAGTCTTCTCTGGCAATAAAAAGATTAAAACCCGCTCCGATGATCACTGAGCCATCAGTCATCATCTCGCAAAGAATGCCACAAACTTTTTTGCCAAAAGCGTCTTGATTACTGCTGTCTTTATGCACGACTTGCACATCGTTTGGCCATTTAACTTTTGCTGTTTTGTCGAGTGGAAGCACCGCTTGCACAGCTGCCGCTGCCGCAGATCCAGCTAAAAGTGGCACCCAGCCGGGGCCCAGTTTGCTCTTTGAAAAGTCTTCAGTCAAATACGACATGGCAAGCGCGAGGCCCTTTGGTGTTTCCCAGGCTCTTCCCTGCCGACCGCGACCTGAGGTTTGCTTAGCAGTCATGACAAGCTTGCCGAACTGTAATGTATCTTTTTCGTTCGTTTCTGGCCATTGCTCACGCAGATAAGTATTCGTCGAGCCGACTTCTTCTAACCAGCGCATCTCAAGTCGCAGTTTTGCAACAAGCTTGCTCGTTTCAACAAACATGCGCTCCACATCAAACCTGTTTGATTCTAAACTTGTTGGCTCTAAACGCATAGATTCCTCTTCAATTTCATGAATGCCGCTCTATTCGAGGATACTTTATTTCACAAATCAACTACTTTCAGGCTATTTTTGTATATCACCACAAAGGAACACGGCATTCCTTTGGCACTCTCCTCCCGCACAGGGAATGCACACCGCGATAGGCTGATTTTCGTGAATGATGTTAATCCTACAAATGCAACACCAGCAACTTCAACAGCCGACAAAATACAAGAGCACAGGCTAAAGTACCAAGAAGCGGTCGGTGACCGTGACGCTCTTGCCGCTCAGAAGCAACACCCGAAAGGGAAAATGACTGCCCGAGAGCGGGTAGCAGAGCTTCTCGATCCTGGCTCATTTGTTGAATTTGATAAATATGTAAGACACCGCACATCTGCGTTTGGAATGGACGCACAGCGCCCATTCGGTGACTCAGTTGTGACCGGCGCCGGCACCATTCAGGGGCGTCAGGTAGTGGTTTATTCGCAAGACTTCACAACTTTTGGTGGATCTTTGGGCGAAGTTGCCGGTGAAAAAATCATTAAAGCTATGAATAATGCTTTAAAAACTGGAGTGCCAATAATCGGTATTTTAGATTCTGGCGGAGCACGCATTCAAGAGGGTGTGGTGGCGCTCGGCAAATATGCTGAAATTTTTCGATTAAATACGATGGCTTCTGGTGTAATCCCTCAAATATCAGTTGTTATGGGACCTGCTGCTGGTGGTGCTGTATATTCTCCGGCTCTCACTGACTTTGTGATAATGGTCGATAAAACCAGTCACATGTTTGTTACCGGCCCCGACGTTATAAAAACAGTTACGGGTGAAGAGGTTGGTTTCGAAGAACTTGGTGGTGCCCTAACACACAATAAAATCAGTGGCGTTTCCCACTACCTCGCAAATGACGAACACGACGCGCTTGACTACGCTAGATCGTTGATCAGTTATCTACCTGACAATAACCTCGCCGAAGTTCCTATTTATGACAGTGATACTGCGCTTGAAATCACTGATGCTGACCGAAAATTAAACACAGTAATACCCGACAGCCCAAACCTGCCTTATGACATGAAAATCATTATCGAGTCGATCTTAGACTCTGGTGAGTTTTTGGAGGTTCATCCTCTTTTTGCTCCAAATATTCTTGTTGGTTTTGGTCGAGTAGAAGGTCGCACGGTAGGTATAGTTGCGAACCAGCCCAACCAGATGGCTGGCACGCTAAACATTGATGCGGGAGAAAAAGCAGCGAGGTTTGTGAGATTTTGTGATTCTTTCTCGATCCCAGTTTTGACACTCGTAGATGTGCCTGGTTATCTGCCTGGAACAGATCAAGAGTGGTCGGGAGTGATCCGTCGCGGTGCCAAGCTACTCTATGCATACGCTGAAGCTACTGTGCCCCTTGTGACCATCATTACGCGTAAAGCCTACGGCGGTGCATACATTGTAATGGGTTCAAAACAGATTGGCGCCGACATTAATATTGCCTGGCCGACAGCTGAGATTGCGGTCATGGGAGGTCAAGGGGCTGTGAACATTCTCTACCGTAAAGAACTGGCAAAAGCCGAGGCAGAGGGAAGAGATGTTAATGCGTTGCGTAAAGAGCTCTCAGATGCTTACACATACAACGTCGCAAGTCCCTTCTTAGCCGCTGAGCGTGGGGAGTTAGACAATGTATTAGAACCTGCTGGAACACGGCTTGCAGTTATTAAAGCTCTGCGCGGGCTGCGTGGTAAACGAACTGAGCAACCGGCGAAAAAGCATGGCAATATTCCGCTTTAGACCCGCTGTTTAAGGAGATTTATGTTCAACCCAAAACTGCCGCCTGATGCTTCAGAGCGAGACGCATATAACCGGGAACTTGCAGGCACCAATGACGACATTTGGCGTGGCGAAGATATTGAATTCGTCACCCGCAGAGTCGACTCTGCCGACAAAGCCGCAGTGATCGCTGTGCTACTTGCCCAACGCGAAGCTGAAACAAACCGCGTGCGTCTTGTCGAGCGTCAGTATCGAGAGCCTTGGGCAAGGTCACAGCGAACACCAGAGGGCATTGGTGAGCTTCTATCAGGTTCCTAAGACAAGTTATGACTTGTGACTCACTCTTAGGTACAGTATTTAATTATGGACCCTAAAGAAGAATTGAAAGCGCTTCTCGCGAGGGGGCTAGATTTAAACGTCAACCCGCAGGGTTTGCAAAAAGACATTGAAGTGAGAAAGTCAGCCGTGCTGATTCTCTTTGGTCGCTTAGATAGTGTTTTAGCGAGCCCAATGGGTGCCGACTCTCTGCTTGCTGAGCACGCACACCCCGGGTCTTCTTTTTTATATCAGACCGAAAATAATTTTTACCCTTCAAAAGTGCCCTTAGATTTAGATATTCTTCTGCAAAGGAGATCTTCTGATATGAGATATCATCCAGGGCAAATCGCTTTCCCGGGAGGTGGTATCGATCCCGGTGAAACGCCAGAAGTCGCTGCTGTACGAGAAGCACACGAAGAGACTGGCATCGACCCTGATGCAGTGGAGGTTTTAGGAACGCTCCCAGAAGTTCCGCTTCCGGTAAGTAACAATCTAGTGACACCGGTTGTTGGGTGGTGGTCGAGACCGAGTGAAATTGCTGCTGTTGATCACACTGAGGCGGTTGAAGTTTTTCGGGTACCAGTAGCCGAAATGTTGAATCCCAACGCTAGATACAAAGGCGTTTACACTCACTCCGAAGGATCTTTCTATTCCGACGCGTTTAAGTTAAGTTCACGTTTTGGGGGTCGAATCGTGTGGGGGTTCACGGGGATACTCTTATCTACCCTTTATAAACAACTTGGTTGGGAAGAAACGTGGAGCGAATCAAAAGAAATCCCAATAGCTTAACGCCGATAAAGGTTTGTCTGTTAGCTTTCTCAAGTATTGTTTCAGTATGAAAAGCAAGAGGCTCTTAAGATACAAATCGCTTTCAAACAGAGTTTCGCAACGGCTCATGGTGCCGGGTCATGCACCTCTACTACAGACGATTAAAGCTGCTGCGGCAGCAATCGCTACCTGGTTTATTTGTGAAGCTCTGTTTGCTGACCAGATTCCAATATTTGGCACCATCGCAGCTCTAATCAGCGTTCAAGAAAACGTTAACAACTCATTAACACGCGGACTTGAGCGGGTGGTTGGTGTGCTCTTGGGTGTTTCGGTAACACTTGGGGCAGTTTTATTGTTTGGTCAACCCTCATGGTTATTTATTGCAGCACTGTTTGTCTCATTAGCGGTTGGTTGGGCACTTCGCATGACAAATTCCTCAACCAATCAGATTGCAATAACGGCTCTTCTCATGATTGCTTTAGGAGCTGGGGATGCAAATTATGGCATTTCACGACTGACAGAAACAGCCATTGGCGCAGTTGTCGGAATCACCATCAACGCGCTAATAGTAGCTCCGGTTAGCACCTCGCCGGTGCACACAGCTATAAACAATTTATCGTTCCAAGCCGCTGAGGTGCTACGTGGGATCGCTGCAGCGCTTGAAAAACCAAAAGACCCTAAACAGTTAGATCAACTGCTGATTAACGCTAGATCCCTCCACAAAGACAGAGCAGAGGTGCATCATCTCTTGCGTTCAGCTAGAGAAAGCTTAAAGTTAAATCCCCGCGGAACAAAATACCGTGCCGTTTTAAAAGCAGATGATGAACTGTTTCAAGTTTTACAGCCGATAGTGACACAAATAGTCGGAATGACAAGAGCTCTTTACGATCACTACGATGAGGAACTACCTTTTCAAACCGGGGTTGAAGGTTTGGCTAATGAGATGCGCAGAGCCGCACACGATTTAGAGCTGATATCTACAGCCCAGGTATTTGATGAGGGTGAGGAACCCGCGCTCACAGCTCCTTATATAATCGCAATGCCCGATAAAAAACACTGGGTTTTGATTGGCTCGCTGATGGAAGATCTCCGCCGCATACGGGAAAGAATCATAGCTTCGCACGATTGATAATAAGATATATTTTCTAACATAAAAATCTAGCGTTGCAGTTAATTAGATAATTAGATAATTAGAGCTAAGCGCATTAACTGTTTAAAGTTCTATTATTTTGTCTAAAAAACTGCAACAAAAATGGGTAGGGACCCTCTTTCGAGTGGCCCCTACCCATTAATTGATCAGTTTTAAGCGGGAATTAGAAATCCATTCCTGCGCCTGGATCCGGCATCGCTGGAGCAGGCTCCGGCTTATCTGCAATTACAACCTCTGTTGTGAGGAAGAGGCCAGCAATTGAAGCAGCATTCTGGAGCGCTGAGCGGGTAACCTTGGCTGGATCAAGAATGCCTTGAGCAACTAGGTCGCCGTATTCTCCGGTCGCTGCGTTTAGGCCGTGGCCAACTGGCAACTGGCTTACACGATCTACAACAACACCTGGTTCGAAACCAGCGTTCTGTGAGATCTGGCGTAGTGGAGCTTCAATAGCGATCTGCACGATACGCGCACCAACTGCTTCGTCTCCTTCAAGCTCAAGCGCAGCAAAGACAGTTGCGCCAGCCTGAATGAGAGCAACGCCACCACCGGGTAGCACACCTTCTTCAACGGCAGCTTTAGCGTTACGAATCGCATCTTCGATGCGGTGCTTACGCTCTTTAAGTTCAACTTCGGTAGCAGCACCAGCTTTAATAACTGCAACTCCGCCAGAGAGCTTAGCAAGGCGTTCTTGCAACTTCTCACGGTCGTAATCGCTATCGGTGTTTTCGATTTCGCGACGAATCTGGGTGACCCGTCCCTGAATCTGCTCGTCTTCACCAGCACCTTCAATGATTGTTGTTTCATCTTTGGTGATAATTACTTTGCGTGCCTGTCCGAGCATTTCAAGTGTTGCGTTCTCGAGCTTGAGACCAACTTCTTCTGAAATTACCTGACCACCTGTGAGTGTCGCGATATCTTGAAGCATCGCTTTACGGCGGTCACCAAAACCTGGAGCTTTAACTGCAACAGATTTAAAGATGCCACGAATTTTGTTGAGCACGAGAGTTGCGAGAGCTTCGCCCTCAACGTCTTCAGCAATGATGAGAAGCGGTTTACCCGACTGGCTCACTTGCTCTACGATTGGGAGAAGATCTTTGATATTTGAGATCTTGCTGTTTACCACAAGCAGGTACGGATCTTCGAAGACTGCTTCTTGACGATCTGCGTCAGTCACAAAGTAAGCAGAGAGGAAGCCTTTGTCGAAGCGCATGCCCTCTGTGAGCTCTAGCTCAGTTCCGAAGGTGTTTGACTCTTCAACTGTCACTACGCCCTCTTTACCAACCTTATCGATTGCTTGAGCGATTAGTGCCCCGATTTGTGGGTCGGCAGCTGAAATAGATGCAGTAGCTGCGATCTGGTCTGTCGTTTCAATCTCTTTGGCGTTAGCAAGCAGTTGTTCTGTTACAGCCTCAACAGCTTTTTCGATTCCACGCTTAATTGCAATCGGATCAGTTCCTGCAGCAACGTTACGGAGGCCTTCTTTTACAAGAGCCTGTGCAAGAACAGTTGCTGTGGTTGTACCGTCACCGGCAACATCATCAGTTTTCTTTGCTACCTCTTTAACAAGTTCAGCACCAATTTTTTCGAATGGTTCTTCAAGTTCGATCTCTTTTGCGATCGATACACCATCGTTGGTGATAGTGGGTGCTCCCCACTTCTTCTCTAGCACAACGTTCCGACCGCGAGGCCCGAGTGTAACCTTAACTGCATCTGCAAGGATATTGAGGCCACGCTCAAGACCGCGGCGCGCCTCTTCGTCAAAAGAAATGATCTTTGCCATGTGTTTGTCGTCCCTCCTGGACGTGGGTGGGTTTTTGCCCAATACGCTTATAGGAAAGAGTTTGATTATCACAAACCCTTAGCACTCATTGCTTTAGAGTGCTAAGTCAATTTTGGCACTCTAAGCTTCAGAGTGCAAGCGGAGAAGCGTTAGAGTGCAGGAATTTCTTCATCAGCGTATTCGTCTTACTCCAAATACAGGTCTTCTTCATACGGTTCATCACCAAATTCACCAAACTCTTCTTGCAAGCCTGGTTCAAATTCTGAGTCTGGTTCAAATTCAAGGTGCGACAGCTCTTCCACATTTTGTCCGCGAGAGTGGTTACCAGCTTTAGCCTTGTCGAAACCAGGTCCAGAATAATCTGCTCCCAACAGAACTGTAAGTTGATTACTAAACTTGACATATTCGGCGTTTAGATAGGCTTTGGCGCCGCCGAGCTTCTCGCCAAGAGCGACAGCAGCTGGAGCATCTTTTTCATCACTATAAAAAACTGCAGTCGTTAAAACAGCTCTGTTCTCATCGTCTCCAGAAAAGATAACCGTTCCCCATTCATTTTCTGCGATTGCGTCATCTACAAAAAAGGCAAGATCGGATAGCTCTGTACCATTTAAGACAGCAACGGTTGCCTCAGGGTTAAGCTCCCCTGTAATGCCAGCAGTCTGCGTTTGTTGCCGTGCACTACCCTGCTCTTGACTGTATTTCACACTGCCTGGTTGAAGTTGGATAAACAAAATCCCAAGTGTTGAAAGAAGCAAAGTTACAAGAAAGGCTAAGAGAACCTTTATCCGAGGAGAACCAATCTCTTCGCTGGCCCGGTGTACTCCAACCCGACGTGGGTTACCAACTGATTCGAAACGATCAGGAGCATCGACCTTGGCGCGAGTGCGATCTCTTCGTTTCTGCTGTTCCATCCTGACCAGTTTACTCTACACTTTCTGAAAGCTGTGATGCCTAAGATTTTGATTCGTCAGGTTCCGCCGCGTCAGTGTAGAGAACTCTTGCAAGCCCATCAAGCACGTCTGGGGTGCGTGTGCCTCCCGCAAAAAGAAGCGTATCGTCAATGTTTATAATGCGCCTGTTTTGACCAGCAGTTGTTTGAGCGACACCGGGAATATCTGCAATCAACGCATCTACACCACCAACGCTATCCTGCCCCTTAGTCATTACGAGAATCACATCGGGATCGAGAGCGGGGAGCGCTTCAGGTGTTAGTGGTCGTTCACCTTTCCAACCTATTTCTGTGGCAATGTCTCGCGCACCGACTGCTTGAATTATTGAGTCGACTCCGCTTCCCTCACCGAACATAAAAAAGACTCCGGCTGTTCCGCGAATGTAAAGAAAGACTACACTTGGAATTTTGTCTTCATCCGTTGGCACAAAACGATCAATAGCATCAATTTTTGCTTCTATTGCCTCTTCCATTTCATTTGCCAACTCTTCGCCAAGTTTAGGCACCCCTAGAGCAGCCGCTACATCTTTAGCAGCCTGATATGTGCTTTCGAAGCTAACAATTCGTTCAATGGCGACAACAGGTATTCCGGCATCACGCAATTGCAAACGCACGACATCATCAGGCCCTATAGACCCGTCTGTCAAAACAACGGTTGGCTCGAGAGCGATCACTCCTTCTTGGTTGATCGTATGGCTAACTGTTGTAACAAGTGGTAGGTCTTCAGTTCCGGTCGCTGAAGTAGCAATGTCTTTACCGACGAGATTATCTCCAAAACCAAGAGCCACAACTAAATCAGCTAGCGAACCTGTCACCGACAGTGCAATTATTCGAGAGTTGTCGTCTATGGTGATTTCGGGCCGCGTCCCGTCTAAATCTTTTGACACAACCGTAGTTGGCAGATTATATGGCGGATGATCGGCAACGGGTGCAAGCGTTGGTTCGCCGACGAGCACCGTCTGTGGCCCCATCAATTCGCGAGGGTTTTCAACCGGTGTAAGTGTTTCAAGAGGCTCAAGATCAGCAACCTCTGCCTGTGTTTGTGTTGCAGTCACTCCGCCGATTTGGCAAGCACTAAGCATTAGCAGGACTATTGCAGAACCAGCCAAAGAAGACAGCAAGCGGGCAGAGTATCCTAGCTTCATGAGTACCTTTCTTTTGTGTACCCAGACCCTCGCCAGGTACCGAAGGTTAGCCTACCCTAATATAGTTATAGATAACACGTTTTTTTAGCGGATACCCAGTTTAGAAAGCAGCCATATGCACCGCACCAGCCCAGGCTTGTCGAAGCAAGCTGCCATTAAGACCTTGCTTTTTGCTTGTTTGTGGGTAGCTCTCATCGGAGCAGTATTAGTTTCGGCGGGTACCGGTCAGCTTGCCATTCCCCCACAAGAAGTGCTCGGATCTATTTTAAATAAGGTTGGAATCACGTTATTTCCTCCCGCTGAAAGCCCGTCAGTAGACCAGACGCTGTGGAGCATTCGCTTTCCGCGTGTAGCAATGGCTGCTCTAGTTGGTGCCGGGCTTGCCGTATCTGGTCTGCTAATGCAGGCGATATTTGGTAACCCTTTGGCTGAACCGGGCGTAATCGGAATTTCGTCTGGAGCCGCTGTTGGTGCCGGCATCTCAATAGTTTTTGGTTTCACTGCATTTGGGCCGTGGAGCACAGCAACTCTCGCTTTCATTTCCGGGCTCGCAGCGACCATAATTGTTTATGTCATGAGTCGAGCTGACGGAAAAACTGAAGTTGTCACTCTAGTTTTAACCGGTATCGCAGTTAATGCAATTGCCGGGGCAGGTATTGCTATGCTCACTTTCTTGGGAGATAGTCAATCACGTGAACAGATCATATTTTGGCAGCTGGGTTCGCTCGCTTTCAGTCGTTGGGAACAGATCCTATTAGTTGCACCTATAGTAATTTTCGGCATATTTGTAGCGCTTTTCGTTTCACATAAGCTTGACCTATTAGCTTTGGGCGAACGCAACGCTAGGCACCTAGGAATTAATGTCGAGGTTTTACGCATCGGCGTAATCGTGCTTGTTGCTCTTCTTGTCGGCGCTTCAGTTGCTTTTGTTGGAATCATCGCGTTTGTTGGTTTAGTCGTTCCGCATCTAATGCGCATGATTTTAGGGCCTGCCCATAGACCTCTTGTTTGGGCGAGCGCGCTGGGTGGTGCGCTACTTTTAACGCTTGCAGATCTAGCTGCTCGCACAATTATTCCAATGGCAGATTTACCCATTGGAATGCTCACCTCTTTGGTTGGCGGTCCATTCTTTTTCTGGCTACTTAGACGCACCCGCAAACGAGCTGGAGGGTGGGGATAATGAACGCAAAACATACGCTCAAACCGCAACGGCTGGCTCGAGGCGAAGTTGTTTTCGAGGCGCAAGATGTCACTGTGCACCGCGGAGGTCGCACCCTTCTGGATGGCATTAATTTACAGTTGAAGGCTGGAGAAATTCTTGCTCTTCTAGGCCCAAACGGTGCTGGAAAGTCGACCCTGCTAGGGGCTCTTTCTGGTGACATGAATCTAAATGGTGGGTCGGTAAAGTTTCAAAACAAACTGCTTAGTGAGTGGCACCTGAGTGATCTCGCTCGCAACAGAAGTGTGCTTTTACAAGAAAATCAGGTGCTCTTTCCTTTTACTGTGCATCAGGTCGTTGAGATGGGTCGAGCGCCGTGGCGTCGCACTCCTCTCGAAAACGATGATCCTGAAGCAATTGCGTGGGCAATCGATAAAACAAACATTTCTCATCTAGGAAACCGTCGCGTACCAACCCTTTCCGGTGGTGAACGAGGCAGAACTGCTTTTGCACGCACAATTACTGGCCGCACCGGTGTTTTGATGCTCGATGAACCTACAGCGGCACTAGACCTTGGCCATCAAGAAGAGCTTCTACAACTGGTGCGGGAACGTGCTGACGAGGGTGACGCAGTTTTAATCGTTTTGCATGATTTAAATCTCGCGTCAGCCTACGCCGACCGCATCGCTCTTCTAAACAGCGGAAAGCTCATCGCGTGTGGTCCACCTAAAGAAGTTTTAACAGCAGAAACCGTAACAACTGTATATGGAACCCCTGTTGAGGTTTTCCCACACCCGGTTACAGGTAAAGGGATCGTTTTGCCTCTGCGCGGATAGCGTTACTAGTCTTTACGGCGTCTGGCTAGAAAAAATCCTCCAGTTGCACCTACCACGACAATCGCAACTCCAATAGCTACCCATGTTGCTGTGGGGATCGTCTCGAAATCATTCATACTCGACTCTTCACTTTCAGAAGCCGTGGACTGCGCCTCAGTAGAAGACTCCTCCGCTTCTTCTACCTCTGGGTCTGAAGAGGAAGCCTCACCTTCAACAACCTCTCCGAAGGTGCACCCATCCGTAGCTTTAGCAGTTAGGGTAATCGCGTCAGTTTCTTCGTCCCCGTCATAGAAACCTCCGAACGCGGCAGCACCTGAATCTGTGAGAGCTCCTGGTGCAGCTGTGATCTGAAATAAATCGTCATCAATGCTAACCGCATCGCTGAGGTCGAACTTTGCTGTGAGTTCTTCTGTGACGGCAACGTCAGTCTCACCTGTGGGTGTTGTAGAGGTTAAATCTAGAAACAGAAGGCCCTCGTCTCCATCCACTTCGAACACGGGGTTGCCCACAGATACTTGCAGGAGATCTTCATGCCCTTTAAAAAGCACGGTTCCTTCAAATTCGATACTCGCTGTATCGGCATCTGTTGCCACAAAACCTTTTCCGTCACGCCACACAAACTCAGGTATCTCATATTCAACTTCATCTAGATCCCAAGAGCCGTGTGCGATACTGCCTGAGATATATGATCTCCATCTTTCAAGCGTGCCCCAATTAAGTTGCGCTTCGGTGACTTCACAAGCTTCTACTGTGCTACTAGATTCGGTTTGCTCTGCCGAAGCGGTTTGGGGTGCAAGAAAAAACACTCCTATTAGCGGGATTATAACCAGTGATTTTTTTAAGCGTTTAAACACTCTTTATACACTACCTTCTTATAATTGATTCGCTCTGGTTCGAGCTTCTGAATTGCGTGCCACAGCAAAGCCTCCGGCAGCAGATGCTAAGAGTATTGCTAAGGCGATACCTGAGGCCCACATCCAAGTTGACGAGTTTTGTGAGTTTATTCCAGCTGATTCTGCAAGTTCAATTCCTGCCGTTACCGCTTCATCACTGGGTTCAACAAAGGTTATCTTTTCGCGCGGTTTGGTGGGTTGTTTTTCTGTTACATTCTTTTCTTCACTATCACTGCTGGGAGCTACTTCTGTAGCTCCGTAAGTAATTGTGTTTGCAGAACCAACGGTAAAGCTCAAGGAGTCGATTCCAAAGGATCCGCCTCCACCTCCTCCAGAACCTGAGATCGATCCGTATACGGGCACTCCAGACCAAGTCACTTCACCATTTTCTCCAACGTACTTAGATGCGTTTGAAATCCCCAGAGAAAATGATCTTCCACCCACGTAGAGCGTCGCGGAATTTGCGTCATGCACTGTGATGGTTGGGTTAGCAAAACTTTCAAACATCAAGCCATGATGACCAACGAAGGTTACGACACCAGCGAATGAGACTGTTCCAGTTTGGGTGTCGGCGTTCCATACAGAACCAACAGCCTGAGGGAACACATATCCTGCAGGGCTGAAACCCACACCGGAGGTTGAAATGTTTCCTTTTGCGATTCGACCGGTGACATATTCAGAGAATCCTCGTGAGACGCCCCAAGTGAGTGCACCAGCGCCCTGAACAGGTTGTTTTGCGTTCTCTGGCTGTGATGCCGGGACTTGTAGGTCTTGCTTCTTAACGGGCTTTGCAATGTTGTTAGAATCTTCAAACTCAGGAGATTTTGTACTGGCCGCTCCAAAACTGAAATTCATTGGGGCTGTCGGTTCGCCACGATAATCCGCCCAGCCTTCGGGTTTTAAGTTCGCATCAAACACCCCTGTGGTTAAAGACCAGTTTATTGAACCGTCTGCATTCTCTTTTTGTTTAGGAAGTTTAAGTGACGCAACTTTTATTCGTTTCATATTCTCAACACCTGAGGTGTCAGTTGTAGAGACAAGAGCTGTGAGCACTGCTGAGGTTTTCTGTTTACTATCTCTTTGTATTTCAACCCAAGGGTTCGAAAGAGCGATGTCAAAACCGTGGATGATGCTTTTGTAGATAACGGTTCCCTGATATTTGATAGTTCCTATTCCTTTTTCAGGGTCAAAAGTGCTGCCCTTAGCTTGGGGAAATGCGATATCTGTAGCTGAATTTAGTTTCGCTCCTCCTGCTACGTTCCGGGTTCCATTTGCAAAATTGTCAAAATAGAAGTTCCATGAATCTTTGAAAGACCAAACTAGTTGTCCGGTCAGTTTCTCTTGCTTCGGATTATCTTTTTGGGGTTCTTCGCTCCCCTGTGTTGGTTCATCAGTGCCGTCTGATTCTCCAGGTATTGTTGGGGTGTCATCTTTGGTGGTGAAGGTTATGGGTGTGAAAGTTTCAAACGATTTATAAACGGCCCCACTAGCCGCATAAGTTACTATGCCCCAAGAACCATCAGCAAGCTCTTCCGCCTCATCAACTTTCAAAGTTAAAGTAGTCTCAAAAGTGCCGTCATCTTCCAACAACACAGCCCCAGACTCTTCTCCACCAATCAAGTCGAAACTCTCAGAAGGTACAGCCCACTTCTGCTCCACAACAGAACGAGTAGCAGCAGAAGCACCTAGAGAAGGCTGCCACTGATCAGCAAACGAACCAAAAATAACGTACATCCCAGAGAACTTACCCGGTAGCGGACGTCTTGTACCATTAGTGTCTGGAGCATTCGGCAAAAACCCTGAACCCTTAACAGTCACAACCGTTTCAGCCTCAGCATCAAAACCAGTCACACCCCCAACAACCTCAACAACAACCTCAGCACCAGCATCTTTGGTGGTGAAGGTTATAGGTGTGAAAGTTTCAAACGATTCATAAACGGCCCCACTAGCCGGATAAGTTGCTATGCCCCAAGAACCATCAGCAAGCTCTTTCGCCTCATCAACTTTCAAAGTTAAAGTAGCCTCAAAAGTGCCGTCCTCTTCCAACAACACAGCCCCAGACGACATTCGATTAATCTGTTCGAAACTCTCAGCAGGTACAGCCCACTTCTGCTCCACAACAGAACGAGCAGCAGCAGAAGCACCAGAAGAAGGCTCCCACTGATCAGCAAACGAACCAAAAACAACATACATCCCAGAGAACTTACCCATCAACGGAGGTCTCTTACCATTAGTAGCTGGAGCATCCGGCAAAAACCCTGAACCCTTAACAGCCACAACCGTTTCAGCCTCAGCATCAAAACCAGTCACACCCCCAACAACCTCAACAACAACCTCAGCACCAGCAGCATCATCTTCAGCTGGCTCTGCATTCAAAGCCCTTGGCAGCATAGCCTCTGCGGGAAATTGTGTGTCGCCTTCGTCTGGATCGAGACTTTGCTCTCCCTCAATGCCCACTTCGTCAGTGCCAACAATTTCGTCAGTGCCAGCAGATTCATCAGGGCCAGCAGCACCTTCTGATTCAGCTTCAGGTTCTGCTGGCTGATCGGGTGCAGAATTTTCTGTTTCGCCTTCAAGATGGGACTCAACTGTCGCTTTTTCAACTGGAGCTTCGCCGCCAAGCGGGTTCTGCTCTTTCTGATCGGAACCCTCAGAACTTGTGTGCGCATTATAAGCATTAGAGCTATAACCATCGCCACCTGTTGAGGAAACTTCTGGTAAAGATGTCCCTTGAGCGAATGCTGCTTGAGCCGTGAATGCCCCACTAAATACGAGCATCAAAGCAAGTAAAACTGTAAAAATTTTAGCGACCGAGTTAGTGACCGAGTTAGAGACGGTAATACTCACAGGACTCCTTCAAATAAAGACGGAAAAGTTAGCTTAGGCTTACCTAAATAAACTTAGCATAAGTTAGCTTAGCCTTACCTAACTTTTATCTATTTTTTGGAATAATTGATCGATAATTTTTTACAGTATTTAAAATTGTCAAGAAAAGTTTAGATACAAGAAGGTGCCTGCTATAAGTTGC
>DATJCC010000034.1:0-15131 GCA_035514995.1 Microbacteriaceae bacterium | reverse complement strand
AGTCCTTTAAACGATTGGAAGTCGACGATCGCACCGTGGTCTATGCGGGTGCCGATGAAGTTTTCGATTGTGTTTACGGCCAGTGGTATACCTCCGTATGAGAAGGCTGCGTTTATTTTTGCTTCTCCGTGGCCTTCAATTTCTACCCAGTTGTCGCGCATGATCGACATAATTGTGATGTGTTCACGGTCTGGCGAGATCTGTGCAACCATGATTGCATCGCTTCTAAATCCAGTCATGTCTTCGCCGGCAAGCTCTGGGTCGGTTGCATCTCTTGAATCTGAGCCGAGGAGCAGTATATTTACTGCTCCAGAAGTTGAAACGACGGGTCGCTCAAGATCAGGGTCGTGAAACGAAACTCGTTCTACATCGCTGTAAGACTTCGCTAGAAAAGCTAAGGCTACGCCCGTGGCTGCTAATGCAAGCACGATCAGCGAAACTAAAACAATAATAACTTTGTTGCGCTTCTTTTTTTGCTGTGGTGGGTGGGAGCCGTAGGGATGCTGTTGCTGGTAGGTCTGGTTGACAACCGGCAAAGGGGTAGTGTTAGGGCTTGTCATATTCAAACTCTCCAGCTTAATAAATAGGTTTAAATTGTATGATAATTCAGAATGCTACTTCATATTTCTATGAAAAACCGATAGCAGCTTGTATTGCGTAGAAATCAATTTAAGTGTAGTGTTGTTATTTGGCCAAAGACCGCAGGTAGAAACTTTAACCAGTTTTATAACATTCATATTAATGAAGACCAGCGCAGGTACGAGAAATGAGATCCCCTCTTAATTGTTGGGTGCTTCAAGCTCCGTGCGTGCGCGCCGGAGCTTTTTTAGTTTCGGGCGTGCTGAAGCCTCTGCGTGACAACCGTTGTGCAGAATCGAGATGACTAAGGGAGCGCCATGGCGACAAAGGAAGCTACGGTAGCTGGTCTTCAAAAACAATTTGAAGAAGCTAATGCCGTTCTGCTAACCGAGTACCGCGGTCTCACAGTAAAAGAATTGCGTGAACTGCGCAACTCAATTCGTGAGCACGCAGCGTACGCCGTGTCGAAGAATACGCTTACTAAAATTGCTGCTAATAACGCAGGCATCACAGCATTTGATGATCAGCTTGAAGGTCCTTCAGCTATCGCATTTGTGCACGGTGACGCGGTTGCAGTAGCAAAAGGTTTGCGTGACTTCGCCAAGGCACACCCTCTACTGGTGGTTAAGGGTGGTTACTTTGACGGTAACCCAATGACCGCCGCTGAGGTGAATAAGCTCGCTGAACTTGAAAGCCGCGAGGTGCTGTTGGCTAAGGCCGCCAGCGCAATGAAGGCTTCTTTGTTCGGGGCCGCCCAGCTTTTCAATGCACCACTCGCTCAGGCCGCTCGCGGCTTCGGTGCGTTGCGCGACAAGCAAGAAGCATAGGGCAAAACAATCTGCTCTCCTGTAGAGCACAATTAATTAGGGAGAAATCAAATGGCAAAATTGTCAACAGAAGAACTGCTTGAGCAGTTCAAAGAGCTCACACTAATCGAGCTATCAGAATTCGTTAAAGCTTTCGAAGAGACCTTCGAAGTTTCAGCTGCAGCTCCTGTTGCTGTAGCGGCTGCCGCACCAGCTGGCGGCGAAGCTGCTGCTGAAGAGGAGCAGTCAGAATTTGACGTTATCCTCGATGCAATCGGTGACAAGAAGATCCAGGTAATTAAGGCTGTGCGTGAAATCACAAGCCTGGGCCTTGGCGAAGCAAAAACACTCGTAGAAGAAGCTCCTAAAGCTGTTCTCGAAGGTGTCGATAAAGACGCTGCAGAAGAGGCAAAGACTAAGCTTGAAGAAGCAGGCGCAACAGTTAAACTAGCGTAAGCTTTTCAAACTAAAAGGGTGGTGTCCGATGCGGATGCCACCCTTTTTTGTTGCTGAAACTATTCTTCTACGTACGAGGGTGTTTCACGACTGTCGTTTATGGCAAATCCAACAGCAGACCCAAGCAACGTTAACGAAACAATGCCCAGAGTGTTGCTCAAAGCTATCGCCATCTCTAATGCGGTGTCGCTTCCTGTGTAGTGACTTGCGATGCTCGTGAGAGAACCCTCGTGCATATCTGGAATCATAAGCCCGGCAAGAACAGCTGTCGACCAACTGATTATGAGAGAGACTTTTGTTCCACGGCTAGTAGTGCGCCCCAAAAGTTTTGTACGAGAAACTCTGCGCGCGACCCATAAGTGCACGAGAAAGTATACAAGCCCAAGAGTCGGTAGATACCAGAGGGTTAACCAGCCACCTAACCCGAAAACCCAGCGGCCTGCGCTAAGCCACAATGCCAGGATAAAACCGATCAAAACGATTACAAAAGGGCGCACAATTCTCCTTTAACTGCTGCATGTGAGAGGTTAAAACAGCTGCTAATCATATTCTCTCAGATTAGGTTTTGACAGTTGCTGAAATCGAGACAAATTATTTAGTCGAATGAGGCGGATTGATTCTAGCCCAGAACTCCCACCGCTTGGGCAGGGTTCTGGGTCAGAAATTGGTAGCTGTGGCGGGACTCGATCCCGCGACCTCACGATTATGAGTCGTGCGCTCTAACCAGCTGAGCTACACAGCCACAGGCTCTCCCTTAAAAAAATCAGAGAGCCAGAGCCCCGAGCCAGGATTGAACTGGCGACCCCTTCCTTACCATGGAAGTGCTCTACCACTGAGCTATCGGGGCGCTTCAAATCTTGCCTCAAGCAAAATATGCAACCGTTAGAGAATACCACTTCTTTTGCTATAACGCGAAACCGTTATTCCGATGGATGTTTGGCTACACTTTTTTTACTATGCTCGACTTAAGTTTCATTGATCCGAAACCATCAATTTTGCAGTCTATGTCATGACCGTCACCCGAATCTTCGATTAGGCGTATGTTTTTTACTCGGGTTCCAATCTTTAACGGACCGGTGGCTCCTTTAACTTTCAAGCTTTTAGTGATTGTGACTGAGTCGCCATCTTGCAGGATGTTACCGACAGCGTCTCGCACAAGAGTTTCTTGCACGGTCGGAACAGAAGACTCATCAGTCGGTGACCATTCGTGAGCACACTCAGGGCATACGAGAAGTGCACCCATTTCGTAGGTGTAGGGGCTTTCGCATTTAGGGCAGGGATCAAGGTTATCGCTCATATCTTTACCGTATCAGCTAGCTTAAAAGCGTGGGTTTGACCCGCAAAAATAAAAGAACTATGGTTGTACTAACCTCAAATGTTCGGCTCACCTAACTTTAAGAAAATATGAATCAAAAAGCCTGTTCGGTCACCTCACTTTCAGTGAGCTATGACGTTAAAAAAGTAGTCACAAATATTTCATTCGACGTGCCCAAAGGTGTCGTGTTAGGCATAATCGGCCCTAACGGTGCGGGTAAGAGCACTCTCATCAAGGGGATGCTAGGTTTAGCCCCACACGTCACAGGCTCTGTTACGATGCTCGGTCAACCACTGCGCAGAGTGCGACCAAGAGTCGCTTATATGCCACAAAGCCTGTCATTGGATCTGACCTTTCCTGTCACAGTGCTAGATGTCGTGCTAATGGGCACCTACCCTCTATTAGGGTGGATCCGCCGCCCGCACAGCAAGCAGAAAGAACAGGCAAACGCTGCTCTAAAAACTGTGGGTCTTGAAAGGTACAGCAAACACCAGATAGGTGAGCTTTCGGGAGGGCAACGGCAAAGAGTTTTTCTCGCTCGCGCACTCGCGCAGAACCCAGAACTTTTAATTATGGATGAACCATTTCAAGGCGTAGACGCGGCAAGCGAAAAAAGTATCTTGCAGGTGTTTCACTCGCTAAGAGAAACAGGTGCGAGCATAATTATGGTGCACCACGATCTTGCTACGGTACCGGAGTATTGCGACATGGTTGCGCTTATAAATCGTTCACTGTATGCCTATGGTAAGACTGCTGATGTTTTTACACCCGAAAATTTAGAAGCGGTTTATGGTTTCCCAAAAAATCACTTGAGTCGTGGCGTAGACCGCAACCATAAAACAGATATGGGTGGTGAGACATCAAATGGACTTTTTCTTTGACCTGCTGGCATACGAGTTTTTGCAACGGGGTTTACTCGTTGCCGTTTTGACCGGTGTGATCAGCGGAGTAATCGGTACCTTAGTTATGCTCCGTGGCTTATCGCTTCTAGGTGACGCAATTTCCCACTCGGTAGTTCCTGGTGTTGCCGTTGCTTACATTTTTGGTTTCAACTTTTTTTATGGGGCTGTAATAACTGGTCTCTTGTCGGCGTTTGGGATAGGTTTCATCCACCACCGCACCCGCGTAAAACAAGATGCCGCTATCGCGATTATCTTGTCTTCTTTTTTTGCTGTCGGAATTATTTTGATTGCGGGAGCGAGCAGTGCAATAGATTTAACCAAAATACTTTTTGGAAACATTTTGGCTGTTAGACCAGAAGATATGTGGATCTCCCTCGCAGTCGGAGTTATCGTGTTAACCGTTGTTACGCTTCTCTACAAAGAGTTTTTAATTTCTAGTTTTGACGAAGCCACTGCCGAAGTCTACGGTTTTCGCACGAAGGCGCTCCACTATCTGATTCTAGTGTTGTTGACCTTGGTTACTGTCGCGTCTATGCAAACAGTCGGTGTAGTTCTAGTCATTGCGCTGCTGATAACACCCGTAGCCACCGCATACCTGCTGGTGAAACGTGTGCCGCAAATCATGTTTCTAGCTGCAAGCATAGGAGCCGGTAGCGCTCTTATCGGAATGATTTTAAGCTTCAAACTGAATTTACCCTCCGGGCCGATTATTGTGTTGGTTGCGTCTGCCTGCTTTGTAACAGCGTTGCTGTTTTCGCCGCGGCAAGGGTTAGTAGTTAAACAACTAAGAAGATTTACTCAAAAATAAAATGGAGGTAGTAAATGGGGCAACGGTTGCTTCCCAAAATTAAACCACTGCTGATGGTATCGGCTGCTTTAACATTAATGCTCGCTGGGTGTGCACAAAGCTCACCAGAACCAGCACAAGAACAACCCAACACTGCAACTTCTGCCACAGAAAAAATTCAAGTTGTGACAACGTTTACAATCCTTGCAGACATGGTGACTGAGATTGGCGGAGATAGAGTTGAGGTGCATAACCTCGTTCCGACCGGAACTGATCCGCATGAGTACGAGCCACTACCGGGCGATTTGCGGGCAACGGCCGATGCAGACCTGATTTTTCTAAATGGTTTAAATCTTGAGGGCGGTGACGACGGATGGTTCGCACGGCTTACTCAATCCGTAGGTCAAGAAGAGTCTCGCATAATCGAGGTTTCACAAGAGGTGAAACCCCTTTATCTTGGTGAGGCTGGCGGTGAAGATGACAGCAGAAAAGAAGAAATCAACCCGCACAGCTTTACCGACCCCAATAATGGCATATTAATGGCCGAAGCGATCTTAGCGGCACTTCAAGAAGCCGACCCTGATCACAGTAGTGAATACTCTGAAAGCGCTGAAGCATATATCACACAATTAATAGAGCTTGAGAATGAGTATGCTGAGCAGATTCAGGCAATACCCAAAGAACAAAGAATCTTGGTCACTAGTGAGCGCGCTTTCCAATATCTAGCGGATCGTTACGAGATAACGGAAGCATTTTTGTGGGAAATTGACACTGATGAAAATGGTTCGGCTGAACAAATAACAACTTTAGTGAATTTTTTGCGCTCTAACGATGTGGCTCATCTGGTAATTGAATCGAATGTAGATGCGCGACCAATGCAGACTGTCTCGCAAGAGTCGGGAGTGCCAATCTATGAGCAAGCAATCTTCTCTGACGAGATAGGTGACGCCAATAATCCCGACGCTAACACCTACCTGAAATACCTATCGCACAACATCGAAGTAATAACTGGGGCGCTTAGCCGATAAAACAATTAGCGTCTGAGTTTGCAAAGATATGTCAGGAGTTGACAGAAAAGACGTTGTTACGCTCGGTTCAAACATTTAGCTGAGCGTAACAGCGTTCGATTCGATCCCGCCACCACGCAATACGATCGGGGCTTGCACGAAACTTGTCTAAAAGACTCGTTTCTACTTGCACCTCGGTGACCGGAATAAAACCCGCTTTAGCCAAAAGTGGGTTTCTAGTTACATCTCCATGAAGCAGCGCAGCGGTCCCAAGGCCACACGCACCGTGCAACTGCTCTGGTTTTAGAGCCGCAGCAAGGTGGGCACCCATAGAAATACCAACGGAAGTTTCAAGTGCGCTAGAAATAACAACAGGTAGCCCTGCTTGCTCTATGATTTGTTGCGCCCGAAAAACACCTCCGAGTGGTTGCACCTTAACGACAAGCAGATCGGCTGCTTCGGCTCGTGCAACAGCGAGGGGATCGGCCGCCTTGCGCACACTCTCATCGGCAGCGATCTTCACCTCGCCAGCAAACTGCAGTCGTAGCTTCGCCAGGTTTGCAATCTCCATCACGGGTTGTTCAGCGTAATCTAAATCAAAACTTTTCAGCTCAGATAACGCTTTTTGTGCTTGTGAAAGAGACCAACCGCCGTTGGCATCAATTCGTATGAGAGCATCAGTGCCTAATGCCTCTCGCACGGCAGCTACACGATTGATATCGTCTGAGAGGTTTTGACCGGTTTCTGCCACTTTAACCTTAACTGTGTCGCATCCTTCAAAACGTGCGAGAATTGCCGGCACTTCGCTTGGGCTAACAGCAGGGATGGTTGCGTTAACTTCAACACTATCGCGGTGCAACGCTTGAAGTGGATGCCAAGCAAACTCAAGAGCCGCTTCTAACCACGAACTAGCTTCAACGTTGTCGTATTCAATAAAGGGTGAAAATTCGCTCCATCTTTTGGGGCCAGCAAAAAGAACCACTTCCCGTTCCGTTACTCCACGAAACCTAGTACGAGTAGGAATCGAAACCACGTGTGAACTAGCCAGAACCTCGCTAAGAGCTGGTAGGGGCTTAGAAGAAAGTTTTAACACAATGTTTAGTCTTAGTCTTTGGCCTTGTTTAATTTCAATCTTGGTTAATGATCCGGAATCCTTTACCAGGGTTATAACCGTGTATTTCGCGGGTGTCTAGTGCATTCATAAACTCGAGCACATCACGGCTGATTAATTGTCCAGGTACGAGAACCGGAAAACCGGGTGGGTAGGGTGTCACGAAACCCGCGGAGACAGGTTTTTTACCTTCATCAAGTTGAGCTAAAAGCTCGGTGCGACTTGCATAACTTACTTCGTGTGGGTTTTGACCTTTAAAGAAAGCAGTGCGCATGTTTCCGTCAGGTAATTGTTTGTCGGCGCGGTATTCATCGGCAAATGCGCTGAAATCTGGTAGAGGCGGCATCAGAGTTTCTGGTTTTGCTTTTTTGGGACTTTGAGTTGGTTCGAGACTGTGGGGAAGCTCTAGAGTGCCTGTGATTTCAAAAACATCGGGTAGCGGGTCTTCGCCCCTTTCCAATCTTTCTTGTTCGAATGTGTCAGCTAACTTCATAAGAACTTCAACGAGGTAGGCAACACCAGATCGGGTTGTGCCGATGTTTGTCATGAAAAGAACGGTGTTCCGGCTTGTTTTATTTACCTGAATACCGTAGCGATCCATTAAATGCACGTGTTTGAATGTGTCTCCGTCTACGCCCGTGCGACTGATTTCAATTGTTATCCGACTCGGGTCAACCACAAATTCGTCTTGAGACCACGAATGCCACATGTCGGCGAGCCCATCTCGGTGTGGCATGGGGCGTTGATCACCACGATATTCTTCTGGGATCAGGTCGTGTGACGTGAGAACCCTAAAGGTCCTGCGCAGAAGCGGGTTGCGAGCAATCGCTTGCGCTAGGCTTGTGGCAAGGTCTAGCTGACGCTGTACAAGCTCAAACCCTTCCAACTCAACCTGTCGTCTACCGAGATCTAGCGAAGCTAAAATTTGATAGTTTGGTGAGGTTGACGTGTGGGTCATATACGCTTCATCAAAGGCTGGTTCTGTGAGCCTCACAAAGTCTTGATCGTAAACGTGGATCATCGATCCCTGTCGCAAAGCAGTCAAAGTTTTGTGCGTTGAATGAGTCGCATAAACACGCACTCGTGCCTGAGGTGATGGTAGCAACCGTTCACTTAACCACACCTCATCGGGGGCGGGAGTGCCGTCTTCATTAAAGAGCCGTTTTTGCTGCTCTTCATATTTAAGCGCATGGTCTTCGTTGCGCAACAGATCTTCGATGTATTTAGCTCCCGCCATCGCAGTGCGCAGTCTAGTCACTGGATGAAAAGCGGCGAAGGCGAACCAAGCTTCGTCCCACAAAAAAACAAGATCTGGTTTAATTGCGAGACATTCTTCCATGACCCGAATCGGATCGTAAACAATTCCATCAAAAGTGCAGTTCGTGAGCGTGATCATTTTGACTTCATCGAGTCTTCCAGCGGCTCGATAGTCGAGTAGCAACTGTTTGATTCGACTCAGCGGCACCGCGCCATAAAATGCGTAATCGTTAAGGGGGTAAGCGTCGAGGTAGGCAACCTGCGCTCCAGTTAACATGAGCGCATGATGGTGTGACTTGTGGCAGTTGCGATCGACTATGACAATGTCGCCTGGCGCTACTAGTGCTTGATGGACAATCTTGTTGGCTGTCGAGGTGCCATTGGTGACAAAGTATGAACGTTTCGCTCCGAATGCTCTAGCCGCAAGAGCCTGTGCCTTTTTGATCGGACCGACTGGTGCTAGAAGTGAATCAAGGCCGCCCGATGTTGCGCTTGTTTCAGCAAGAAGCAAGTTGAGACCGTAAAAGTCGGCGAGATCGCGTATCCACTTTGAATCCATAACAGAACCGCCACGCGAAATAGGAAGTGCGTGGAAAACCCCTGCTGGTCTACGTGCGTGTTCTTGAATTGCATAAAAGAACGGGGTGTCATAAAGATGCGAGATTCGACGTAGCAGAGAAAGGTGCAACTCAAGATGATCTTCACGTCTAAACACGCGGCGGAAACGCTTAGTCAGTTGACCGGCGAGATCTTCGATGTGAGCACCCGCGACCAGGTATAGGTCAAGCTCTGGGCGAACAGTGTTGAGAGTGTTAGCAAGATCGAGCACCCGCTCAACTGAATGCAGATCGCTGTGGGTTGAGCCAGGGTTTTGGCGGGCTTGTTCGCGTGCGAGCTCTATAGTTTCACGAAGGTCGCGACTTAAATGCTGGGTGGAACGGTCTCCGAAACCTGGTCGCATGATCACAGCGAGAATGTTGGGGTTTGTGAGGATCGCAGCAATCGCATCGTCTGCTGTTGGCACAATCACTAACTCATAAATGAATGTGTCTGTTGTTGCGCGAAACGCTCTGGCTTCACGTTCGTATACTTCGCGGTCGTTCTCTGTCATGTGATCAATCACTAAAACTTCAAACCGGTGTCGATCTTTGTGCGGATCTAGCGTTGATTCATCATCGTCGCTGGGAATAAAATCTTCATCATCGAAATCGCTACCAATATAACCGCGCATTCCCTGCATAGCGCGTCGAATTAGGTCAAGAGCTAAAGAAAACTGACCAGATTCTATTCGCTCACGAATTTCACGCACGCGACGTTGCCCGATGCCAGCCCAATATAGTTCTAGAGTTTCTAGTGAGCGAAGGGAACGGAAAAGTTCCGCTAGATTAGCGCTCTCATCGGTGTCTGCTCCACCAAGCGCTAAAAGTTTTACATAAAACCTGGTGTACTCCCATGCGTCACTACGCTGTCGCCAAGCACTTGAAGGCATTCCGGAGTCTGGTCCGAGCCACTTGTCTTCAGCTTCGGGCACCACTATAGAAGACTCAGGCATTTCACGTGAGAGTTCATTTGATCCATCATAAAAACTAGTCATTAACTGGAGCACCTTTTCGACACTAGAATATGTGCAGCAGCGCACAACTAAAAACAAAGTTTACCGTGGCACGATACTTTTGTTGGTATACGAGCCCAGTATTTGCCAGAAACTGAGATGAATTATGAATACAGTCGTGAAGATCGAAGGTAGGCTGGAAGCATGAGTAAAGCCTCTGACACATCAGCATTTAGTTCCCCAGTTTCTGAGATTTTTGACCCGAATATTTGGCAGGAAGCGCCCGGTGCGTCTTCATACACAGATATTACGTCTCATCTGAGTCTCGACGGAAAGATCGCACGTATCGCATTCAACAGACCAGAAGTGCGCAATGCGTTTAGACCTAAAACTGTTGACGAACTCTATGACGCCTTGGAGCGTGCTCGCACGAACCCTAAAATTGGCGTGGTCTTACTCACCGGTAATGGCCCTTCTACAAAAGATGGTGGTTGGGCTTTTTGCTCGGGCGGTGACCAGCGCATCCGCGGGCGAGACGGTTATAAATACTCTGATACCGAAGAAGCTGAAGGCGTTGAAACTGCAAGAGCCGGAAGACTGCACATCCTTGAGGTGCAAAGACTAATCAGGTTTATGCCGAAAGTTGTTATAGCGTTGGTTTCTGGCTGGGCTGCTGGGGGCGGCCACTCGCTAAATGTTGTCTGCGATTTGAGCATAGCCTCCCAAGAACACGCTAAGTTCAAACAAACAGACGCTGACGTGGGATCGTTCGATGCAGGGTATGGGAGTGCATATTTTGCGCGTCAAGTAGGACAAAAGACTGCTCGTGAGGTTTTCTTTTTAGCTCGTGAATATTCAGCAGACAGAGCTCTTCAGATGGGAGCAGTAAACGAAGTGGTGCCGCACGCCGAACTTGAAAAGGTGGGTCTTGAGTGGGCTCGCGAGATATTAGGTAAGTCACCGACGGCGATTCGCATGCTCAAATATGCATTTAATGCTGTAGACGACGGGATAGTGGGGCAACAGCTTTTTGCCGGAGAGGCGACGCGGCTCGCGTATGGAACAGATGAAGCCGTTGAAGGGCGTGACTCGTTTTTAGAAAAACGCGATCCTGACTGGTCAAACTTTCCATATCATTTTTAGAATATAGAAAAGCGAGCTTCAAAAATGGTATTGAAAAGGGTTCCAGTTAAAGACCGCATGTGGTTAATGGCTCAATTAACTGACACTCTAAATGGCGACGATGCGATGATGCCGGTGGGGCCCCAGGGTGCACCAAATTTAGTAGCTCAATCACCAGTTGACGAACAGCTTCCAGCTGGAACGTCACTTGTGATCCACACCTCAGGGTCTAGCGGTGTGCCAAAATTTGTTGCCCTCTCGGCGGCTGCTATAAAAGCAAGCGCCGTAGCAACAAATGAGCACATCGGCGGTGCAGGGCAGTGGTTAATTGCACTACCCACGCACTTAATATCGGGTCTGCAGATGCTCACTCGCTCAATTCTTGCAGAAACAGAGCCTGTCTTCATTGATGGCAAGTTTAAAGCTGCAGACTTTATCAAACGCGCACAAAACCTTGAAACCGAGCGCAGATACACCTCACTTGTTCCAGTGCAACTAAGTCAACTGCTCGACTATGTTGACGAAAACCCAAAAGTTCTACACATCTTGCAACGCTTCAATAAAATTCTTGTAGGCGGCCAAGCGACACCTCTAACTCTTCGGCAGCGTGCACACGAAAATGGAATAAACATCACCCGCACCTATGGAATGACTGAAACAGCCGGCGGCCTCATATATGACGGAGTTGAGATAGGTGATGCCAGAGTACGAGTTCGAGACGGTGAAGTGCAACTCAGCGGTTCGATGCTCGCTTTAGGATATATCGGTGACAACCACCTCACCAGCGAAAAATTTGTTACCGACAACAACACAAGATGGTTCCGCACCGGAGATGAAGGCAACCTATTAGGTGGAATGCTAACCGTGACCGGACGCCAGGATCGTGTAATTGTTACCGGTGGCACTAACGTCTCACTAGACGAAGTCGAAAGAATCGCAACAGAAATCCCAAACTTTGAGGGCGCAGTTGCGGTTAGTGCGCCAGATGCGAAGTGGGGAAATAAAGTTTTGCTTGCGACAGATAAACATGTTGAACCAATCATTTCAAGCAATAGCTTTCATACTCTTCAAAACTTGGTGCGAGAACGATTAGGTGAAGCTGCTGTTCCGCGCGCCTTAGTTCAGGTTGAAAGAATTTATCGACTTGAAGGAGGTAAACCAGACCTGCGCGCTATTAGGACTGAAGTTTTGGAAATACTGGAGCAAAAAACTTAAGTCAAAAAAATTAGCGATTCCAAGTAAAGCGATTCCAAGTAAAACAAATTTGTGTAAACGAATCCAAGTAAGTGAGAAATAATGGCGAGAGACCCTCAGAAATCGGGCAATCCTGCGATTCGTGCTAGCGCTTCAAAGCTAGTCAGTGAAGGTCATACCCCCAACATCACTTGGCGTGACTGGTTGGGGGGAGCGAGACTACGAACTTTGCCTCTAGCTGTTGCTCCTGTTGCTGCCGGCGCGGGCATAGCTAATATGTTGCAGGGTTTTTCGTTTCTACTTACTCTGTTAGCACTCGCAGTATCTGTGTTTTTACAAATAGGTGTCAATTTTGCAAATGATTACTCAGATGGAATCCGGGGGACTGATGAGTTCAGACAGGGCCCTTCGAGACTAACCGCAAGTGGCCTTGTAAACCCAAAACATGTTTTAGCCACCGCGTTAACGTTTTTTGGATTGGCCGCCGCAGCTGGACTGATCGCGGTTATCGTAAGCGAGCGCTGGTGGTTTTTAGCTTTAGGAGCTCTCGCGATTCTCGCCGCATGGTTTTATACAGGAGGTAAAAGGCCATACGGTTATGCGGGGCTTGGAGAAGTTTTTGTTTTTATTTTCTTTGGTTTGGTTGCAACGGTCGGCACAGTCTGGTTGCAAACAGATATCATCGCTGAAGAACCATGGTGGGCGGGCACCGGGGTGGGTCTTTTCGCTGTTGCTGTGCTGGTAGCCAATAACACCCGAGATATTCCAACAGACACACTCGCTGGTAAAAAAACACTCTCAGTGCGTATTGGAGCGGCCCGCTCTAAAGTTTTCTACACTGTTTGCGTTGTTTTACCGTTTGCTGTTCCAGCAGTTTATGGTGTCTTTTATCCAAAACTGATCTTTACTTGGCTGGTGCTCATTATCGTGATTCCTGCAGCGGTAATAATGATCTGGGGAAAAAGCGCAAAAGAGCTCATAATGGTGTTGGCTTTAACGAGTTACGCGGGTTTGGCCTACGGGATTGCTTTGGGATACGGATTTGGGATGTAGTTAATCTACATTTTTGTCGCGTGTATTAGCACGATCAAGTAGTGTTGGGTCTTCGTCGATCAGGTCATCTTCTACAATGTCGTCTTCAGTGCGATCTTTGTGGCGCCACTTCGCAAACCCTTCAGAAGCTTTAGAGCGAAGGTTGTCTAAAAAAAGAATTGATAGCGCTGCAGAAACAAGAGCAGCAATAATCACTGCTAGCCACCAACGGCCACCAAGCAACCAAACAGCTAGATAGGCCAGAGCAAAAAGGCCCAAGCGTATTACTGTATAAAGAATCCAAGCATTGCGTGTAGTCACATCAACATTTTACCCAGACATTACTGTGAGAGCGCAGGTACCATAGGGGTATGGTTCGCTTCATAATTATAGGAGTGGTGTTGGGCGTAGCTTTTACGCTCTTTACTGTTGTCGACGCCGCTATGAGCGACCCCAAACGCTCTCGAGGAGTTGGCAAACACGTTTGGGTGCTCTTGTGTGTCATTTTACCTGTCATCGGGGGCATCCTCTGGTTGACATTAGGCAAGGGTCCGGTAGGTGGTGAGGTGCAAACAACAGCACCTGATGATGATCCAAGATTTGGGGCCATGAACCAAAAAGAGATGGATAAACGCATAGCTGACCTCGAAACGCAGTTGCGCAATCTCGATGATGAAGTCTTTCCAGGCGAAGACTCTACAGACGACAGTACCGACCCCAATCCTGATAAAAACGAGAAGTAGTTAGAGCGTGTGCGCATCATCAAAAGCAGCCGCATTGCTGCTCGGTGAACTTGTAGAACTTGGAGTGCGTGATTTTGTTGTATGCCCCGGCTCGAGATCACAGGCTTTAGCTCTCGTCGCGGCTGAAGCAGAGAAGCTGGGTTTAGCTCGCTTACATGTGCGTATCGATGAAAGATCAGCAGCTTTTTTTGCCTTAGGGATCGCTAGAGAAACAGGTGTGCCCGCTCCGGTTATCGTGACCAGTGGCACCGCTGTAGCAAACCTACTTCCTGCTGTTTTAGAAGCACATAGCGCCAGGGTTCCGATGCTCTTGCTTACTGCCGACAGACCGCAATCGATGCGAGGCATCAGGTCTAACCAAACTATAAGTGAGCCTGTCGCTTTGAAAGCCTTCACCAGATATTTCGCCGATATTGAAGCGGCTGGAATCGATCAAGAACTTGTGAGTGTGGCCTTTAAGTCGGCTACAGGTGCTTCGACTTCGCGTGTGCAGGGCGTATCACAGCTAAACATAGCTTTTGTCGAGCCGCTTTCTGGGGCATCCGGGGTGTTGCAGGAATATCTGTCTAACAAAATTAAAAGCAACAGGAGCGAACAGGGTTCGCTAAAACACTCTGCGGTAACTCCCACACCAACACCGACACAGCTCGCTGACGATCGTTCACTTGAAAAAGTGTATGTGCACAGCTCTGATGATGATTTTTCGAGAGCTATTGTTATAGCCGGAGCAGATTCCGGTGCCGCAGCCGAAAATTTTGCCCATCTTGCTAACCTGCCTCTGCTTGCTGAACCATCAAGCGGTGCTCGTTTCGGAAGGGAAGCTATACAACATTGGGTGCGCCTTTTAAAAGATGAAGAGTTGCAAACAAAAATTCAACGAGTAATAGTTTTTGGGCATCCAACACTTACAAGAGTTGTGCCGCAACTTATACAAAACAAAAACACTGTTGTGATTGACAGCGTCATCACAGATGAACCCACGATGAAAAGCGCTACAGGGCAAGTAATCGAAACCTACAATCCTGCACACGCAGTTGATTTCTTCGCGACATCTGCAGATGTCAGTAATCAATACGACCGGGAGTTGTTAAAACCTTGGTTGGGGGAGTGGGTGGTGCGCGACAGAGCTTTAAGAGCTGAGTTAACAACAGTGCATCAGCCAGACCTTGAAGCGGCAAGGGCCACCGGCTATAAAGAGCGTAGCTCTTATGCAAGAAGTGAAGTAGCTAGGTTGCGTAAGCCAGTTACTAGAGAGCATTTAACAGAAA
>DATJCC010000033.1:0-17702 GCA_035514995.1 Microbacteriaceae bacterium | reverse complement strand
CACCCTGCCCAACGTTTTTTGTGTTGCTGGATTATTGCTTGATGGATTATTGTCTGCTTGTTTAAGCAGAGTCTCTAGTTCTTGCACTGGAGAGGCTTCTTTTTTAACGCCTCTAGCCATAGGTGCTAAAACGATTACGCTGTTTGCGCCTTCAGCGAGGTCAGTGTTTGCGGGTGATAGCACTCCGCCATCCATATATCTGTGGTCGTCTATTTCAACGACAGGCCACACTCCAGGAACTGCACAACTAGCTTCAACAGCTTGCAGGAGAGTCGCTGGTCCCCCCGCTTGAAAAACTCGGCGCCTACCTAGGTCTATGTCTATTGCGGTGATTCGCAGATCGCGTTCATAGTTCCAGTCGGCTTCGGTTAGCCTCTGGGCAATCACTTCCCGTCTAGCTGATGCCTGCGAGCGCCCTACTTTACTAGCGGAACTACCAATTTTTTGTAGTGCTTTTTGCGTATTCTTGTTGGCTATAAGCGGTAAGGCTATGCGGATCATCGCCAAGATGCCCAAGGAACCTGGTATTTCTTCAACTTTTCCCTGTAGCTGGTTTTCGTAGAGCTCTTCGAGACTTAAATCTCCTGTTAGTTGAGCGGCAACCACAGAGCCGGCCGAGGTGCCAACCAGCCTTTCAGCGTTTCTCAGTTTGATTCCGGCACGCTCTAAACCAAGGAGCATACCTGTGACCCAAGCAATACCCGTAACACCGCCACCACCGATTACTAGCGCCCTATTATGTAGATCATTCGTCTTTGAAGTCATGTTCTTATCATAACGACTTGCCCTTAGTGGCAGCTTTTGGGCTAGTTTTAATGGCGTAGAATCGTTGCTATGGTCGATCTTTCGTTGCAACCAGCCACTCGTAACGCCCCTTGGCCTGTTGCGTTGATGAGCGAGAAGTTGCGTGATTACATTGATAGATTAGGCACTGTGTGGGTCGAGGGTGAGCTCACCCAGTGGCAAAACAGGCAGGGAAACGTTTATGGCAAGCTAAAAGATCTTAGCCAAGACGCTACCGTTGGCGTTAATATGTGGCGTAATGTGAGCGCTAAGCTCACCGAAGAGTTTAAACAGGGCGACCGTGTTGTAGTGCTGATTAAAGCTAACTACTGGGTCAAAGGCGGCACCCTATCAATGAACGTGCTTGATATTAAACACGTCGGTTTGGGTGACCTATTGGAGCGCCTCGAGCGTTTAAGAGCTCAACTTAAACAAGAGGGGCTTTTTGATCTAGACCGGAAAAAACGTCTCCCTTTTCTTCCGCAGCGTATCGGTCTTATTACTGGGCGAGATTCAGATGCTGAAAAAGATGTGGTGCGGAACGCCACACTGCGTTGGCCCGACGTAAAGTTTGAGACTCTATATACCTCGGTGCAGGGTGATCGAGCTGCTGCAGAAGTTAGACAGGCTCTCATTGAGCTTGATGCCAATCCCACGGTTGATGTGATTATTATTGCCCGTGGTGGTGGAGACTTTCAGCACCTACTACCGTTTAGTGATGAGGCTCTCGTGCGGCAGGTTGCAGCGGCTAAAACTCCTGTTGTTAGCGCAATCGGGCACGAAGCAGATAGGCCACTGCTTGATGATGTGGCTGATCTTCGCGCTTCAACTCCAACTGATGCCGCTAAGAGGGTGGTTCCAGATGTCGCTGAAGAACACGAGAAGATCTCTGCTGCTCGGCATCGTATGAATAGTAGGCTCAACCATTTAATATCTAATGAGGTTGAGCGTATTGCCGCTATGCGCGCTCGCCCCTCTATGAGCATGCCAGATCGCATAGTTGATGATCGTGCCGAAGAGCTCATCAGGTGGGTTGCTCGTGGCACTGAGCTTAGTGATCGATTTGTGGTTGATGCCCAAAAAAATGTTGCAGAATTATCTGCTCGGCTGATGGCGCTCTCGCCTCAAGCCACTCTGAAACGAGGTTACGCTATAGCACAAGCTGCTGATGGATCTGTTCTGAAAGACATCAAACAAGCTGCTTCCGGCAGAGAAATAACCGTTATTATCGCCGATGGAAGATTCGGTGCTGTCAGCACTGGCATTAAAGATTAACGGGTGACAGTTACAGGAGTATAAAATCCGCGAGGCGGTAGACTAGTAGTCATGACTGAAGCCATTCCTCAAACGATAAAAGAGATGAGCTACGAAGACGCACGTGATGAACTTATTTTAGTTGTCACAAAGCTTGAACAGGGCGGCTCAACACTAGAAGAATCATTAGCGTTATGGGAGCGCGGTGAAGCTCTGGCCACGAGGTGTGAAGAATGGCTTTTAGGAGCTAGAAAACGGCTCGACGAAGCTCGCTCCGGTGTTTCTTCTGAAATTGCTGAAGGTGACGAAGAGGAAGCGTAATGGCAAAAGATAGAGAGCAGCCCATAGTTGCAGAACTTGGTCGGGCTGAAACAGTAGAAGAAACTGCCGCTAGAAAAGCTGAAAATACACGACTGCATCGGCAACGTCAAACAGTTAATAATTTGGCGCTGTCTCTGCTGGCCAGCCTCGGTCTGGTTTTAGTGCTCGTGTTGATTGTGCCACGTGGGGTCGGTGACTTTGAGACACGTTCGGTAGATGTTGCAACTCTTTCAACACAGGCTGAAAATACCGCCGGGATTGAACTAGTCTCACCAAAGTTACCTGAAGACTGGTTAGCGAAACAGGCATTAATCCGCTCTTCAAGAACAGACCGTGTCACCCACTGGTATATCGGTTATACGACTCCGAGCGTTGGTTATGCAGGAATCATGCAAGCTTTTACACCAGATCTTGAGCCGGCCAATGAGACATGGGTTGCCGAACAGCTTGAGCGAAAACTGGCTACCGGAACTGAGACATTCGCGGGCGTTGAGTGGACAGTTTACGATCATCAAAATGACAGCGCAGACGAGAGTAATGTTACGTATGCGCTGAGCACCGAACTAGAGAACGCAATGCTGGTAATTTATGGGACTGCAGATCCAACAGAAATTAAAACCCTTGCCACGGCAGCGATCGAGTCTCTAAAGAATAACTAGTGTCGGCACTTGGCAGCAGATAGAAGTATTCTAAAAGTGGAAGACAATTTCTAATAAACAATTGGGAAGATTGGTAAGAAAGCAGCATGAATGGGCTAAACGTTTCACCAAGGGTAACCCCGCAACAAGCATGGGACAGTTTACAAGCCGGTAACGAACGTTTTATTTCTGGAGACCCCAGCCATCCGCGACAAAACGTTGAACGCCGTGCCGAACTTACAAACACTCAAGAACCAGATGCAGCCCTTTTTGGATGCTCTGACTCTCGACTCGCTGCAGAAATAATTTTCGATACCGGTTTGGGGGATCTTTTTGTCGCCAGAAACATGGGGCACGTTGTCGCTGAATCTGTTGTGGCTTCTTTAGAGTTTGCTGTTGCTGAGCTAGGTATAGCGATTATTGTTGTTTTAGCTCATGACTCTTGTGGTGCTGTGAAAGCCGCGGTTGATTTAACAACTGCTAAACCAGAGCCGGTTCCAAAGGCAGTTGAAAATGTTTTACAACCACTCATCCCTGCCGTGCAGGAGTTGTGGTTGAAAAATCAGCATCAAACACCCTATGCAGACCCGAAAAATATTGACTTTGACGAAGTCGGTAGAATCCACCTTGGCTTTTCTGTTAATGAACTCTTACGGTCGTCTAAACTCATAAGTGATGCCGTCGCCGCTGGAACACTGGGGGTGGTTGGCTGTCAATATTCTTTAATAGAGGGTCGAGCAATACCAATCAGTGCGGTCGGTGCTCTCGATATCGAAACTGTTAACCGAAACGCACACGACTAAATTTTTATTAATTAAACAGGCTTTTTTCAGTTGAACAAGCAATTATCAAAATGTAACTACCAGAAAGGTAGTTACCCAACCAGTAACTATCTAGCAAAGGAAGACCGTGACTGACATCGAATACCGTATCGAACACGACACCATGGGCGAGGTTCGCGTACCCAAAAATGCGCTCTACAGCGCTCAAACACAGCGTGCCGTTGAAAACTTTCCGATTTCTGGAACAGGTCTCGAACCCGCACAGATAGTAGCGCTTGCTCGTATTAAAAGAGCAGCCGCAATTGCCAACCATGAATTAGGCGTTATTGATGCCGATATTTCTGAGGCTATCGTTAAAGCTGCTGATGAGATTATCGACGGATCGCACCATGACATGTTTCCAGTCGATACCTACCAAACTGGTTCTGGCACTTCATCTAACATGAACATGAACGAGGTTTTAGCTAACCTCGCTTCAAAGCACAGAGGGTCTCCTGTGCATCCAAACGATCACGTAAACGCTTCACAGTCGTCTAACGACGTGTTTCCAACTTCAGTGCACATCGCCGTTACCGGTGCTCTCATAAATGATTTGAAGCCTGCTCTTAACCACCTAGCTGAAGCTTTAGAAGAAAAAGCTGAGCTTTGGAAAGATGCAGTTAAACCAGGGCGCACCCACCTTATGGATGCAACGCCCGTCACACTGGGTCAAGCTTTTAGCGGTTTCGCTACCCAGATCCGCTACGGTATTGAACGCGTTGATGCGGCTCTAACACGTGTTTCTGAGGTGCCACAGGGCGGAACTGCGGTTGGAACGGGCATCAACACACCTATAGGTTTTCCTGAGAAAGTTATTGCAGAGATTGCTGACTCTAGCGGACTGCCGATTAAACAGGCGCGCAACCTTTTTGAGGCTCAATCAAATCGTGATGGACTCGTTGAGGCTTCTGGTGCGCTACGCACAATCGCAGTGTCACTGACGAAACTAACTGACGACATTCGTTGGATGGGTTCAGGCCCAAACACCGGCCTAGGCGAGCTTCACATTCCTGATCTACAGCCAGGTTCATCAATCATGCCCGGAAAGGTCAACCCAGTTGTTCCTGAAGCTGTAATGATGGTTTGTGCTCGCGTAATAGGTAATGACGCTGCTATTGCTTGGGGCGGTGCTCGTGGAAACTTCGAGCTCAATGTGATGATCCCCGTCATGGGAACTTCACTTCTAGAATCAACTCGTCTGCTCGCAAACGCAATGCGAGTGCTAGCCGATAAGACAGTTGCTGGGCTCGAAGCGAACATCGAACGCATGGCAACGCTTGCCGGTATGAGCCCTTCAACGGTTACTCCTCTTAACCGTCTCATTGGGTATGAAGCGGGAGCAAAGATAGCTAAATATTCTGTCGCTGAAGGCGTTACTGTGCGTGAAGCTACAATCGCACTGGGATATGTCGAGCGTGGTGAAATATCTGAAGCAGACCTAGATAAGGCACTAGACCTGCTCTCAATGACACATCCCGGAGTTGCTAAATAGACTAAAGCCATAGCGGCGAAATAGTGGTGAGGTTTTATACTCTCATCACTATTTTTTTATGCTGTCTCGCAACGATGCCGCAAGTGAGCTAGCAGAACGAGGGTGGAAAATCCCGGCAAGCACATCTCGATACAAACGTGATAGCTCGCTATCGGCCGCAAACCCTCTTGAACCGAATACTCTCATTGCAAGATCAACTGCGCGTCTTGCTTCGTCAGTAACCTGATTTTTCATAGCAGCAACAGCCACAGAGTAATCTTCTCTCAGAACTAATTGGTCTATGTCTGTCGCTAATCGTTCTAAAGAATCGATTGCAGATCTGTGCTCGAGCATGCCGTTTGTTAGCCACGTCGCCAACAACGGGTCTTCAAGCTTTGCTGAGCCTCTAGAGTCATCAATGGCTGCCGCTGTAGCCAGTTCTAAAGCACGATCAGCAATACCTGCATAAACAGAGGCTGTTAGCACCCCAAAGGATAATGAAACTGCCATGATTATTGCGTCGTTTGGATCGTACGGCTCATACTTTGCGGTCACGTAGCTTTTTTTTAAGGGCACGTCTTGCAAAACAGTGTTCCAGCTCTGTGTAGCCCGCATACCAAGGGTGTTCCACTCATCTGGATGAGAAATGCCGATACCACCTTCATTCTTAGAACGTACGCCTGAAAATTTTTCCCTACTCAAAAAACCAACCACGATTTCAGGTGTTTTACCTTCAGTTCGCGCATGCACGCCCAGTCTCGTCCACACAGGGGAGAGAGTTGTAAAAATTTTTTTACCTGAAATCAAATAAGCGGAGTCTGCGTCACTGGCAACATGGTTTTTTTCTTGTTTTTCCACAGGTTTAGCTACACAGAAAGAGTCAAGCAGAACAGAATCATTACCCGCTTCAGAAATACCGAAGGCAAAAATTTCATCCGCTAGAATCTCTTCAAAAACCCATTCCAGTCTCTTATCTCCACGGTTATCGAGATGTGTAGCAACAGCGCCCCACAGTAGGTGCATATTTACTGCGAGTGCTGTTGCGGGTGAATGTTTCGATAGCTCTCTTTGACTTCTAGACAGCTGTGTAAGCGTCAGCCCCGGGCCCCCTAAACGCTGCGGCACGACTGCTTTCAGATAGCCTGTAGATTGCAACATCTCAAGATCTTCAATGCAAAACTCGTTTTTAAAGTCATACATGTTTGCGTTAGATCGTATTTTTTCTAAGACATCTTTTGGCAACAGTTGCATATCTTAAGGCTACTCTCGTTTAAGCACCGAAGCGACGGTGACGCTTCGAAAAGTTGCGTAAGGCTCGTAAAAAGTCGACCTCACGCAGGTCAGGGTATAAAGCTTCAACAAAATAAAACTCTGAGTGAGCTGACTGCCAGATCATAAAATCACTCAGTCGTTGTTCCCCCGATGTGCGAATAACAAGATCAGGGTCTGGTTGCCCGCTCGTCCAGAGGCTCTCCCCAATAATTTCTGGCGTGAGGGTTTCGGCAAGAGAGTCTAGTGTTCCGCCGGAATTTTTATGCATTTCGATGACCTTCTGCACAGCTTGAGTGATTTCGTGTCGTCCACCATAACCAACCGCGAGGTTTACGTGCAACCCTTCATGGTTTTTGCTTAGCTCTTCAGCTCGTTCGAGATCAAGCAACAGATTTTCAGGGAGACGACTCTTTTCTCCCACATGTTGCACACGCCAATCACGGTGTTTAGCAAGGTCACAGGCAAGTGTCCCAATTATTTCAAAAAGATCTTCAAGCTCATCATCTGGGCGGCTGTTTAGGTTATCAGAAGAGAGCAGGTAGAGAGTGACAACCTGCACTCCATATTGTTTACACCAACTCAAAAATTCTGGTATTTTTTTTGCGCCAGCCCTATGTCCTATGGCTCTTTCTTGCATGCGCTGTTTAGCCCAACGTCTGTTACCGTCGACGATGACTGCGACGTGCTTGGGAGCGAGATGTTCGTCGATTTCGCGTCGTAGTCGTGCTTTGTAAAGACCATAAAGGATTCCATCCACGATCTTCACTCTACACTCATCAACCCTGAAGTTTTGTGGGCGAATATTCTTATAAATAAATGTCGGAAGTCTATACTTTAATCATGATCGCGCAACAGCACAGCAACCCTGAAAGTGCTGAACCTAGACCAGATGAGCACCCTTTTCCAGAACCGGATGCCCTATCAATACCATTAATTTCAGACGCTGAAATTAAGCCTCTTCTGCGGGGGTGGTTGCATCTTGGCACCACTCCAATCGCTCTTATTGGTGGCATAGTTATGATAGCTCTTGCTGTGGGACCGATTGCTAAATGGGGTGCTGTAGTTTATTTGGCTTCGAGTCTTTTGCTTTTTGGCGTTTCAACTGTTTATCACAGGCTTAATTGGAGCCCCAAAGCAAAAGCGGCGCTTCGCAGGTTTGATCATGCAAACATTTTTCTTCTCATCGCTGGAACCTACACGCCTCTAGCTCTAGGCACTCTACCCTTAGAACAGGCTAAAAATCTCTTGATTATAGTGTGGAGCGGAGCTTTTGTAGGGATAATTTTTCGGGTATTTTGGTTGACTGCACCAAGCTGGATTTATGTGCCGTTATATATCGGTCTGGGGTGGGCGGCAGTTTTTTATCTCGCCGATATCGGGCGAGGCAGCCTACCAGCAATGATTCTCGTAATAATTGGGGGGCTGTTTTACACTGTTGGAGCTGTGATTTATGCGTTTAAATGGCCCAACCCATCACCAAGAACTTTTGGCTTTCACGAAATATTTCATGCACTTACTGTTCTAGCATTTTTCTGTCACTGGGTGGCTGCGCTTTTAGCTGTTTTAGACCCTCTCTATCTTCGATAAATCGCTGATAGGCAATAACTTTCAAGCAAGAAGCGAAAAGCTGTTAAGTTCGTTTAGAGTTAAAACTTCTTATCTTGTGAGTCAGGGTCTGTCGCTTCCCTGATCGCAATTTCTTGCGCAATTTCAGCGCGTATTTCTTCACGGTAGCGAAGGCGTCTGATCCTTTTGTAAAGGTCGCGACCAATAAAAATTATTGCGGCAGCGAAGATGGCTGTAAAACCGAAACCGATTACCCCTGGCGTTACATCATCAGGGTTTATTTCAGCTACTAGTGCGCCAAGATATGTGATCATAGAATGACTCCTTCGCTAAGCTACTTTACTTTGTGCAGTTGCTCAAAGCCTGTGATGCCCTGAAAAAGGTCTGTTTCTGGAAGACTCGTTTCGACACGCGAATCAGCAAGTCTGTAGTCTTCATACGGCCACGCTTCTCGAAGCAGGTCATTGGGCCAAAAGAAAAAAGGGTGATCTGGTTCGACCTGGCTGGTATGAGCTCTAAGAGCTTCATCACGAAGTTCAAAGAATTCTCCCACATCAACATTTGTGGTGGCGACATAGGGTCGCTGTTTGACTCGATCTAAGTATTCTTCAAGAATTATTACGAGCTTCGACTCTGGATCGCGACGCTTCATTGTTTCTAACATATGAGAAGCTCTTTGCATGTTAAAAATCTCTTCATAATATAGCTTCAACGGCTCCCAAGGCTCACCTACTTCAGGATACTTTTCTGGATCACCAGATGCTTCCCAAGCGATTTTTGTGATTTCATGAGTGCGTATGTGATCTGGGTGGGGGTAGCCACCAATTTCGTTATATGTGATGATGACGTGTGGTTTAAACTCTCTAACAACTTTGGTTAAAACTCGTGCTGAAATTTCCTTATCAATATCAGCAAACGACCCTGGCGGAACCGCGATCCCGTCGGGGGGTAGCCCTGAATCTTCAAAACCCAGCCAGCGGTGATCAAAACCAATGATTTCTTGAGCACGAGCCATTTCATCACGTCTAAGTCCAGCCAGATCACATTTACTTTTAGGGTTGCGAGCAGCCAGCGTGTTTAAGAGGTCTCCACGCTCCCCGCCGGTGCAGGTGACAACCATAACCTCCGCACCAGCCCTAAGATAGTGCGCATAAGTTGCCGCACCCTTACTCGACTCATCGTCTGGGTGCGCATGCACAGCCATCAATCGCAACGTCATATGTTCCTCTCATAGTCCTTTAAAACAAATCGACTACGCTTGTGTTATTCCCTAGTCTAAACTCCCAACATCGAGAGAAGCTAATGACGCTCGAAGATCGCTATGGTAACAAAAAGCGAAACCGCATAAACAAAATTGCAGGAATTAGTTTTGCAAGCCTGATGCTACTTATCGGTATAGCTTTTTTGGCGTTTGGCGGCATGCCTAGCGCAAGCAAAGAAATCGAGTTTCGAGATTTGGCTATGCAAATTCATGATGATCAACTTGTAGACATAACATTTGAAGTCACTACTGCTGCCAACAAAGATATGGTTTGCGCGCTAGATGCTTTGAGCCCGAGCTACGCTACCGTCGGGCTTAAACTAGTAGATATCCCCGCAAGTACCGACCGCACTAGAATATTTGAAGAATCCGTTGCCACTATTTATAAGGCGACAACGATTACGGTAAGCCACTGTTGGTTTCCTGAAGTTTAATTAACCTTTATAGGTATCGACAGCAACTATTTCAACTTTGATCTGTTTTCCGTTAGGCGCTTCATAACTAGTTTTTTCGCCGACTTTAAGCCCTAGAATGGCCTTCCCAAGCGGGCTCTCAGCGCTGTAAACCTCTACCGAAGAGTGTTCTCCTTCAGCCTCACGATTTGCTAAAAGAAACTTCTCTTCATCACCAAAAACTATTGCCGTTATAACTGTTCCAACTTCGACGACCCCACGGCTCTTTGGTGCCTCACGTACTTGCGCTGTTTTGAGTAGCTGTTCGAGATCGCGAATGCGCGCTTCTAGCATTCCCTGCTCTTCTTTAGCTGCATGGTATCCACCATTTTCTTTGAGATCGCCTTCTTCTCTAGCTATCTCTATTTTCTTGGCAACGTCTTTGCGCCCAACAGTAACCATTTGTTCAAGATCAGCGCTCAACCGGTCGTATGATTCTTGTGTTAACCAATTTGATTCAGGTGTTATAGATGACACAGTTGTGCTCCCTTTCGGTTCAGATCACCCAATGTTAGCAGTCTGCTCTGACAAGCAACCAAGAAAATTCTTGGTTTAGTATCGCTCTCCAACACGCACTTCATACCCGTCAGCCCGCAGAGCCTGCACAACTTCGTCGCCGTGTTCTTTGCTACGCGTCTCGATGTGCAGTTCTAACTCTACGTCGCTGATAGGCAGGCCCGTGCCGTGTCTGGTGTGTAGCACTTCAATAACGTTAGCGTCGTGGTCTGCCACAATTTGAGCTGTGCGCACAAGCTCTCCCGGTCGGTCACGAAGAGATATGCGTAATTTTTGATAGCGTTGCGCCGCCGCAAGTCCATGACCAATGACTCTTTGCAACAGAATTGGGTCGATGTTCCCACCTGACAAGATAAGACCGGTCTCGCCTTTTACCTCTAATTGACCCGACAAAATTGCGGCCACAGCTGCCGCACCTGCTGGTTCAACGACAAGTTTTGCCCGTTCAAGCAAAAGCAAAATTGCCGTAGCTATCTGGTCATCGCTTACTGTTACTATTTCGTCGACATAGTCTTTGACTATATCTAAATTCAAAGAACCTGCTCTAGCGACCGCTATACCGTCTGCAATTGTTGGTCTGGCTTTTATCGTTACTGGTTTTCCACTTTTTAAAGCAGGCACAAAAGCTGCAGAATTTTCAGCCTGAACGCCAATTATTTTCATAGGCCGACCTGTTTTTTTAGCCCATTCTTTTGCTGCAACTGCAACACCAGAAATAAGGCCGCCACCACCTATAGGCACAATCATCGTTTCAATATCAGGTTGAATATCAAAAATTTCTAACGCTATAGTGCCCTGACCTGTTATAACGTCTTTATGGTCAAATGGTGGCACTAAAACCGCACCCGTATCTTTTGCAAAGTTATTAGCCGCTTGAAGTGCATGCTCTACGTCAGTGCCCTCAAAGATAACGTTAGCGCCGTAATTTCTTGTTGCTTGCAGCTTTGGTAGGGCAACCCCCAATGGCATAAAAATTGTTGCTTTTATTCCAAGTTCCCGAGCTGCGAAAGCAACCCCCTGTGCATGGTTTCCAGCGGATGCTGCCACCACACCCAAACTGCGCTCCTTCGGAGTGAGCTTTGAAAGGCGATTATACGCACCACGTATCTTGTATGATCCGGTACGTTGTAGATTTTCGCACTTCATAAAGACTCTCGGAACACCGAGTATCTCAGCTAAAAACCTAGATGATTCGAGTGGTGTTGGTTGAGTCACTCGATGTACCACTTCGAGCGCCTCTTCAATTTCTTCCAGACTTGGGCTCCACCCTGTCATCATGCACCTTTCTTGCGCAGAATTTTAGATCTTAATTTAGCTTCTTGTGCGTTTTGTTCACTTTTTCGAAACAGCGCGACCGGATCAGGTAAACCACGCCAAGTGCCCCCGTGCACCGCATGAACCATGGCATTTAAAGATGCGACTATCGGCACCGCAAATAAGGCTCCGGGTATACCAGCTACTAAAGCACCAGCTGAAACAGCTAGAACGACTCCAAGCGGGTGAACTCGAACCGCGTTACCCATCACTAGAGGTTGCAAGATGTGCCCCTCGAGTTGGTTAACAGCAACAACAATTATGAGCATTATTAACGCGGTGATTGGGCCGTTGTAGACAAGAGCAACAAAAGCGGCAAGCACACCGGTTGTTATAGCACCGAGGAAGGGTATAAATGACGCAAGAAAAACAAGGATTGAAAGTGGCACAACCAGGGGTAAACCAAGCACCGCTGCACCAATACCTATGCCCAAAGCATCAACAAACGCAACAAATATTTGCACACGAACGTACTGCCCGACTGAGACCCATCCGGCTTTCCCTGCAAGATCAGCGCCTGCGCGAGCCCTAACAGGAAGAATGCTCAACACCCAAACCCAAATCCGGTCTCCGTCTATCAACAAGAAAATTGTTGCGAATAGAGCTAGCACAGTCCCCATCAGCACCTGACCAAGTGTGACACCCACTTCAAGAGCACCCGACCATAAGGCAGTATTTTCGACTGAGAGCAAATGCATTAAGTCGTTTAAATATTGTTGAATTTCATCAACGCTAAAAGTAAAACCAAACGCACCGTCTTCTAACCATTCTGTAAGCTGGTCGATAGCTCTTATGGTGGCATATTTAAGCCCCGCAAAACCGCTTCTGAAACGTGTAAAAACGAGGTAGCTAAGCAGACTGATAGAAGCAACTAAAGTAACCATCGAGGTCAGCACACCAAGCCACTTGGGCAGCCCGATTCGTACTATCCAATCGACCATGGGTCGTAGCAATGCTGTCAGCAAAATAGCTACCAGCATCGGGATCACTATGATGCGCACCTGGACTAACAGCCAAAGTCCGGCCGCTAATGCGACACCGGTAATGATTAAACGCCACGACCAGGCAGCCGCGATCCGCACGCCCATGGGCACAACATAGGCAGCATTACTGTCAGCATTATCAAACTCTGTGTTGGAAGCAGCGACGCCGTCAGACTTACGGTTTTCTTTCACGATCCTAAGTTTAGCGATTATGGAGTGTTAGTTTGTAATATGCCGTTAGGTTGTGTGTTTGATCTTCAACGTATTTTTCCAAGCACATTGCGCACCAGACGCTCTTTCAAAGCTGTGAACGGTGGCATAATAGTCGGGCCGAGAGTGTCGGGAGCGAGTGGTTTAGAAAGAACTGCTTTTTGATGGCTGAAAGAATCGAAAGATAATTTTCCATGGTATGCGCCCATCCCACTTTCACCAACTCCGCCAAATGGCAGATCAGGCACAGTTAGGTGAAGCACGGGAGCGCCAAAGGTTAAAGCTCCAGAGCTGGTTTCAAGCTCCCACTGTTTACGCACTTCAGAGTTTTCGCTGAAAACGTAAGCTCCAAGAGGTTTATCGTTCATGTTTACGTAGGCTATTGCTTCGTCAACATCTGCAACTTCAATGAGCGGCAGAATTGGACCAAAAATTTCGCCTTCCATGACGCCTGAGTCAATTTCTACATCTGCTAATACTGTTGGCGCGATGAACAGTTCTTCAGCATCGCTCTCGCCTCCAACAACAATCCGTCCGTCATCTAAATAGCTTTTCAAACGATCAAATTGTGCTCTGTTGATTATGCGACCGTAGTCAGGGTTCTGCTTTACTGCATTTCCATAAAGCTCTTGAACTGCGTCGTGCAGGTGTGTTTCTAACAACGTTAGGGTTTCTTTTGATGCCAGAATATAGTCTGGGGCAACACAGGTTTGGCCTGCGTTCATAAATTTTGCCCAAACGATGCGTTTAGCAGCGGCCGCCATCGACACTGTCTCGTCTATATAAAGAGGCGACTTTCCGCCAAGCTCGAGAGTTGTTGGGGTTAAATGTTTTGCAGCTGCTGCCGCTATTATGCGCGCAACCCTGCCACTACCAGTATAAAAAATGTGGTCGAAGCGAAACTCTAATAGCTTTGTGGTTTCTTCTACACCGCCCTCTACTACGCGAATAGCTCTAACGTCTACATATTCTGTTAGGAGTTTAGCGATGACTGCCGAAGTTGCTGGGGCTAACTCACTAGGTTTGACGATTACTGTGTTGCCAGCTGCTAAAGCACCAATCAGCGGTGAGAGGCAGAGCATTAAGGGATAGTTCCAAGGAGCTATTATTAAAACGGTTCCCAGTGGTTCTGGTCTGATCCACGCAGATGCTGGTTGCACAGCTGCGGGAACAGAAACTCTTTTTGGTTTGGTCCACTTAGAAATATTTTTTAAAGTGTGTGAAATTTCTGCCTGTAAAAATCCGATCTCTGTTATGTGTGACTCTATCGCGGGTTTGCCAAGGTCTTCAAAAAGAGCCTTCTCAAATTCATCACTTTTTTCTTGGAGCATCAGCCCCAAGCCTTGGAGTTGTTTTATCCGCCACTCAACAGGTTTCGTTGTTCCGTTAGCAAAAGTGTTCAGAAGAGCTTCGTAATGTACCGTCAGTGGATCGTATTTAACAAATGAACTTTGCATAACTTCATGCTAGTGCAGAGCCGGGACAATTAAATAAATTCCTACTATCACCATAATTATTGATAGCGCAAAACAAACATTTGCTGCGACTGTCGCCCAAAGTGGTCTGCCAATGTCATCAACATCATCGTTTTCATCATCACGAGCCGGCCCGTTCGGACCGAGCACTGGTGCAGGTGTGGCTAGAAACCTGATTCCGAGGGAGTAGAGAGCAACCACCGCACTTGCAGCAACCAATGAAACCACAAACACAATTAAAAAAGAAACCCAATCAATCATTTCTCACCACCACCATTTTTATGATTTATGCGACGCTGTTCCTTTTCAATTTTTTTCAGACGAGCTTTTTCTTTGGCAGCAGCTTTTTTAGCTGCACGGTCTTCTCGCCAAGCAGCCTGCGCCAGACTCGTCAGTGGCGGCAGAGTCCCTGTACGTGTGCTCACAGGCCGCACTTTTGCTCGTTTGATGCGCACAGCATAACCTGATTCAGCAACGTCGGGCACTGCAATCGCGTTGCTACTTGTAACCCGGTTGCGACGTGAACGCCAAAAAATAAATCCGATAACTCCAAGTCCGATGACGGTGTCTATAATCAAGCCGATTGGGCCTGCATGAGCTATCACAGCAGCGACGGCACCGATTATTCCTGCTGAGGGCAGAGTAAGCAACCAGCCGATGCCGATACGACCGGCTGTGCGCCACCTAACCTCTGAACCGCGTCTACCAAGGCCCGATCCCATAACCGAGCCCGATGCTACCTGAGTGGTTGAAAGCGCAAACCCGAGATGGCTAGAAGCAAGAATTGTGACGGCAGTAGATGTTTCTGCGGCAAAGCCCTGTGCGGGTTTGATCTCTGTGAGACCCGCACCGAGTGTGCGAATTATTCGCCAACCACCTGAGTATGTCCCGAGTGCGATAGCTAGAGCACAAGTCGCGATAACCCAAAACTGCGGGCCAGTACCAGGCTCCTGTATTCCAGCAGCAACAAGTGCAAGTGTTATCACGCCCATCGTTTTTTGGGCGTCATTAGTACCGTGAGCTAAAGCGATTAAAGACGATGAAGCGACTTGAGCGTATCTAAACCTACCCCGTCCGTCTTTTTTACCATCGTGCCGACGGGTAATGCTGTAGGCAATCTTTGTTGCGATGAAAGCCACAAGCCCAGCGGTTAATGGAGCTGCCAAAGCAGGAATAAACACCTTAGCTAGAAGCCCTGCACCATTGATCGCTCCAAACCCTGCACCGACTACAGCTGCGCCGATCAATCCGCCAAAGAGCGCATGTGATGACGAAGAAGGAAGACCGTAGAGCCAGGTTACAAGGTTCCAAACTATGGCCCCCATCAAACCGGCGAAAATCATTTCTGGAGTTATCAAAACCCCATCTGCACCTTCGTTGATAATGCCACCAGATATGGTTTTGGCCACTTCTGTTGACAAAAATGCACCAACTAGGTTCAATATCGCCGCAAGAAGGACTGCGGTTTTAGGTTTCAAGGCTCCCGTAGCGATTGGGGTTGCCATCGCGTTAGCGGTGTCGTGAAAACCGTTTGTAAAGTCAAAGAAAAGTGCCAATGCTATGACCAGCAAAACAATGAGTGTATATTCCAACTGCTTCTTTTTCTGTTGCACTTGCGTTGATTACTAAAGATGATTGGACTTCAGTCACACTGGCTGTGCAAAATAGGTACCACTTGAAATATTCCCACTCATTCATCTCTCAGGTCAAGCTAGAGTCAATAATCCGTCATAATATTGAGGGATAATGCAATTATTAAACAACAAAAGGAACGATAGTGACTGCAATATACACTCCTGAAGCTGGATCTATCACTATGTTTTCAACACAGTGGTGCGGCTACTGTAAGAGACTCAAAGTGATGCTTGATCATGAGGGTATTAATTACACTGAGATCGATATAGAAATTGATGATGAAGCTGCCAACCTCGTGGGTTCTGTAAATGGTGGCAACCATGTTGTACCAACCGTGCTTTTTGCTGACGGTTCTACAGCAACAAACCCGTCTTTAGGTGAGGTAAAGGAGCGCATCTCGGTTTAACCAAAGCTAACCCGCACCTCTTCATATCTAGATTGGGGTACAGTTTTGGCTTTGCCAGCTATCTCTGAGATTGGTGCCAAAGATATTTCATTGCCTCTCGCAACAACAAGTTGACCCCAATTATTTTCATAGCAGGCGGTGGTTGCGGCCATGCCCGTGCGTGTCGCAAGCACCCGGTCGAAAGCGCTAGGGGATCCCCCTCTTTGCAAATGACCGAGAACTGTCGCACGCGTCACAATACCAGTGTTCTCTTCAATGAGTGGCGCGAGAACGTCTGCGATACCGCCAAGCCGCTCTCGGCCAAAACCGTCTAAGCTTTCTTGAGTCACCTGGTCATCACCTTTAAGTTTGAAACCCTCCGCAACAATCACCAGTGCAGATCTGCCTCGTTCGTGCACATGTTTTACCCACGCTACTATCTGGTCTAGGGTCTCTGCGCGTTCAGGTATCAAAATAACATGTGCGCCCCCCGCTATCCCTGCGTGCAACGCTATCCAGCCCGCATTACGACCCATCACCTCTAGAAGCATGCATCGTTTGTGGGACTCACCTGTCGTGCGCAACCGGTCGATTGCATCTGTAGCTACCTGCACTGCGGTATCAAAACCGAATGTATAGTCGGTGCCTGCAATGTCATTATCGATAGTTTTTGGAAGCCCCACTACTGGAATTCCATTGCGCTGTAGCATCCCAGACACCTTATGGGTGCCGTCTCCGCCGATCAGCATAAACCCATCAATGCCGTAGTCTTGAATGAGCCTTTTTATCATTTCATAATCTTCGGGCTCACCGGTGATGGAACTGAACGGATTCACTCTGCTCGTTCCGATAATGACCCCACCTGTGGGTGAAATGCCACGCACGGCTTTTCGATCAAGTTGTATATATTCGCCGTCTAAAAAACCTCTCCAGCCGTCAGTAAAACCAATCATTTCGAGACCAAAAACTTCCGCTCGCAGAACTGCTCCACGAATCGCGGCGTTCATCCCTGGAGAGTCGCCGCCTGAAGCTAAAACACCTATTCTCATAGGTATAACTCTAGCGATCGTTTAGAGCCTGGCGAAGAACTGACATAAGCGCAAGCATTTGCACGGAGTCTTCTTCTTCACGCTTCGCTTCTCCACCATCTAGCGCACGAGCTGCAAGACCCGCTTTGCCATCAATGAGTTCTGCGATACGTGCATCGATTGTTTGTGCTGCAACTATACGCCAGGCAGTTACCGGTTCTTCCTGACCAATACGGTGCACACGGTCGATCGCTTGGGTTTGTTCTGCGTCGGTCCAGCTAAGCTCTGCAAGCACTACGTTTGAAGCTGCCTGCAGG